>JAOUPJ010000111.1 GCA_029879945.1 Gammaproteobacteria bacterium | reverse complement strand
TTTCTCACCGTAGAAGGCGGCGAAGGTGCCGGCAAGTCCACCAATATTGCCTTTATTCAGGAATACCTACAAAAACGAGGACTAAATGTCATTGTTACGCGTGAGCCCGGTGGAACCGAGCTGTCCGAAGCTGTTCGCGGCTTATTACTCGATCCCAATTACCGGGGCATGGACAGCAACACCGAATTGCTGCTCATGTTTGCCGCCCGTGCCGAGCATCTGGCAAAGGTGATTCTACCTGCCCTGAAGCGTGGTGACTGGGTTTTGTGTGACCGTTTCACCGATGCCACCTATGCCTATCAAGGCGGCGGTCGTGGCCTTTCCACTGATCGTATTGCAGCCCTGGAGAACTGGGTACAAGGGGACTTGCGCCCGGACCTGACCCTGCTTTTTGATATACCGGTAGCACAGGGGATGGAACGGGCTGGAAAACGAGGCGACAAGGACCGGTTTGAACAAGAGGATTTGGAATTTTTTTCCAAGGTGCGCGATCATTATCTCTCACGCGCCGCTGCTGAGCCTGCACGTTTTCGTGTGATCGACGCCAGTGTGACATTAGATGCAGTGAGAGAACAATTAAGCAAAGTATTGGACGAGATATGTCAGTAACAGAAGCCCTGCCCTGGCAGGCCGAACAATGGTGCAGATTGGCCGAGTCTCAAGAAGCGGGTCGTTTTCCGCATAGTCTTTTATTGACTGGGCCCGGTGGTGTGGGCAAGAGGCAATTCGCCCTGGCCCTGGCCCATTCACTCTTGTGTGATGCAAGTCGTGAACTTGAGGAGGCCTGCGGGACCTGTCCTCAGTGTCGTTTGATTAAGGCTGGCAGTCATCCAGACCTGATGGTGTTGGCGCTGGAGGAAAAGGGCACGACAATCACTGTGGATAGCATACGAGAACTGATCGGCTTTTATTTTCTTGCCAGTCATTACCGGGGATGGAAAGTGGCCGTGGTGGAGAACGCGGATCGCATGAACGTAAACGCCGCCAACGCCTTGCTAAAAATATTGGAAGAGCCGCCAGCCAAAGCAGTAATTGTGTTGGTTACGGATCACAGCTCCGCATTACCCGCGACCATACGCAGCCGTTGTATGCGCGTGGACTTTCCCATTCCCCAGGAAGGCCTGGTTGTAGATTGGCTGGCCGAGCAAAATGAGAAAGGTGACATCAAGCAGGCCTTGGCCCTAGCCATGGGTGCACCCTTATTGGCTCAAGAATATATGGAAGATTCGTGTCTCGAAGAGAGAATGGGTTTGGTGAATGATTTACGCGCCATAAAAAACAAAAAGACCAGCGTGTGCAATGTGGCCAAAAGCTGGATGGACTTGGGCAGTGCCAAGGTCTTGAAATGGTACGCCACGATACTTTCGGATTTGACACGATACAAAGTGAGTTCGACACCGCCACACATCGACAATCAGGATATGAAGCCGGTGTTGCAGGAAATATCCGCTAAGCTGAGCCTTGCCGCACTGTTAGAATTGTATCGTTCCGTTACAACTGCCAGACGAGAATTGAACCGTAATCTCAATGAACAGCTTTTGCTGGAGAGTTTACTGGTGCAATGGAAACGAATTCGATAGAGGACTAGATCTCGATGTTGATTGTGGATTCACACTGTCATATAAATCGTCTAAAGGGTTACGACGAATCCGATGGTTTACAAAACTATCTCAATAGCGCCTATGAACAGGACGTAAAACGCTTTCTTTGCGTGTGCATCGATCTGGAAACCCTGGACGAAGTGATGGACGTGGCCAATACTTCGGAACACATCTACGCCTCGGTAGGTGTGCATCCCAATCATACCGATTGTGAAGAGCCGGATGTAGCGCGGCTGGTGTCGCTTGCTGATAATCCCAAAGTAGTGGCCATCGGTGAAACAGGGTTGGACTATTTTCGCGTGGGTGGCGATCAACAGTGGCAACGTGATCGATTTGCCGTGCATATTGAAGCGGCTAAACAGACAGGCAAACCCCTGATTATACACACGCGCGAAGCCAGGGAAGATACCATCAAGGTGATGCAGGAAAACAAGGCCGACGAGATCGGCGGGGTGATGCACTGCTTTACCGAAAACTGGGAAATGGCAAAGGCAGCACTGGATCTGAATTTCTATATTTCCTTTTCGGGTATCGTTACGTTTAGCAGTGCCAAGGAACTACAGGAAGTGGCCAAGCGGGTGCCTTTGGATCGCATATTAGTGGAAACGGATTGCCCCTATCTGGCACCTGTGCCTCACCGCGGGCAGCAAAACGAACCGGCCCACACACGTCTAGTCGCAGAATTTGTTGCTAGCTTGAGAGGAATTTCAGTTGAGGAAGTGGCTGAGGCAACGACCGAAAATTTCTATCGCCTGTTTAGTAGTGCTAAGCAGTAGATTAGAACACGTCGAACAGGTAGGCTGCGGTAAAGCTGAAAGAAGAGGGTGATAAATCGTAGTCTGATTTCCCTGTTACCAGTTTGGCGGCGGCACCCAGATTCACATTTGTGAGTTCGAAGCGAAAATTGTAGGCATTGTTTCTGTAATTTATCATCACGCGCCCACTGCCGCCCAGGCCCCATAGATCGTAAGCTGTCTTTTTACAACTTTGAGAAACGGCTTCAATGCTTCCCGTTCCTTCGTGATACTTTGTCGCGGCGTCATAGCATACGGTGTTAGTCTCATCTTCCGTGAGATAGGTATTCCCTTTCACACTACCATATCCCAGTCCTACACCGATGGCCAGGGTGAAGTATTTTGCAGGAGAATCATCGTTGGCACCGATGGAATAAAACAGATTGACTTGGGTAGCGATAATGCTGCCTATGGCATAGGTACCCAGATCAATGGCCTTGTCTTTTCCACCTCGTGTGATGACTTGTGAAGTGGTCGCACTTTGTTCGTACGTGAATGAGTAGTCATAGCCAAAGTTGGAACCGTCGAAGTGGCGCGGACGCGTATTAATGGAGTAGTGGGGAGCCCAGGAATTTTCGCCGCCCATTTTTCCGACTACCGTCTTTTCGTTTTTAACTTTCAGGTTGACGCTAAAGGCACCCATGGTAGCACCCAAACTGAGATTGCCCCCTTTTAGAAAGTCCGCGACAGGGGCAATACAATCCGAGTCGCGAATCTTGTCCACCAGGTCGGCACAGGACAAGGCCTGGTTGACGATATCATCACTTAAACTGGACTCCTGTGCCGCGTAGCCAGCAGTGCTCGTTAAAAGTAACAAAACAAATGGGGGAGTCAGTTTTTTCAACATTGTGAGTTATTCGATCTAGTCTTGTTGAAGGCTATTCGGATGTGCCCGAGAGAAACTTGAGGGTGTGTGGGTGTGGGTGGTTGATTTGTGGGCAGATTATTTAGGTCAACTGGTGAGAAAAATGTAGGATGGGTCGCTAGAAATAGGAGCGCATGTAGATCCCAAGATTGTCTCCCTCAATCTTCCGTCCTTCATTTTTGTATGAAATGAGTTCCCCTCTTAAGCCAAAAGCGAATTTATCGGCAAGTCTGTGTTCAACGGCCGCTACCCAGCCGATGGCAGAATCTAGTTCGGAATCGCTGTACCTTGAAAAGATGTCCACTTTCGACATGACCGGACTTTCACTATAACTAACACCCATTCCGATTCTTAACTTGTCGTTGTAAAAAGATCTCATTGCTTTAAGCTCTATTGGAGTTCTTTTGATTGGGCCAGAGAACGTAGATATGGATAAATCGATATCTATAGCGGGCCTTTCGATAAAAAAGGTTCTCCCAACTGTCAAAGAAAACGCAGACCCCCATCTCTGCAGCTTACCGTCAAAGTTTGTGTATGTCTCTCCACCAGCGTGTTCACCTATATTGAAAAACCAGGGAAGGTACTTTCTATGTCTTAGCCAGTCTTTTGTAACAATGTTACTTTCCTCGCCTTTATAAAGCCATTCCATGGATGTCACTTTGGGGTCGTCAGACCAGTTTTGAATAGTCTTTACTTCAATTTTATAATCATCTTTTTCATAAGAGTAGTATTTAATACCCCCCATTGAGGTAGAAATGACTAACGCCATTGTAGGAACTAGGAACACACTTGAGTTGACTGCTCTATTTCTAATAGCTTGATCTAAGCCAAACATAGCCGAGATATACCCCAAGGTAGAATCCATGGGTAACCAGCTTGTTTTATTTGGTTCTCCCATTGCTTCATACAAAACACTCTGCTTAAGTTCTAATGGCTCCATGGAACGAAACTCAGTATGCAGGTTCTTAACCCTCGGGTATTTCTCCAAAAGCTGAGCAGGTTCGAGTTTAAAGTCTTCCGGTGTATGGGGGAGGTCGGTTTTTTCAACAGTGGTGAATTGGACGCAGGCTGATAAGAGGGTGACTAGTGGTATAAATAGCAGTGATTGACTATACCTTCTTTTTTGCATATGAGAACTCGTTCTTATTTCAAAATTGGAACTTTAGCAGGTAGAATATACTATTCAATCCAAGAGAATTCTAGAGAAAATTGATCAAAATCTGGTTATACTAGTCGGTAGTTGGCATCATTCCAAATAGAATTAGGTGACTATCCCCGTTTCTAAGGCCTAGTACACCTACTCTCACATAGTTAGAAAATTTTTAAGAGAGAAACGATGCAATATAAAACGAGAAAAATCTTTAAATTCGCAATATTTCTATCTTTTTTTCTGTCGATAAGCTCCTGTTTTCACAATAGTAGTGGCTCTGATGATGACTCTCCAAAGATCCAAAAACCCGTGGAGATGGAGCATCTAGAAATCTCATTCAGTGGAGAAAAAGTTGCCCAATATTCCCAAAAAGCAGGGAAAGAGGATCTTCAGGATTCTCAAGTCTATCTGGGAAATAACATAGAAATTGGTGACGACTCTGGCCTAGACGTATTCGGAGTGATTTTCTATACCCCATTTGATGAAAATGGTGAACGCTATGGAGTTATTGTTTATGTTGAAAACATTGAGTTCCATGCTGAGATTTCTTCTAACAAAGTAATTTATGCATACCTGATGCACCAGAAAAAAATTAGTCATGGTGTAGAACAGACAAAGCATTATATGATTCCTCACAAGTTTGATGAATCGAGCCAAGTATTCTCTATTGATTTCGACGAAGAAACAAGCCGAGTAGCTGGCAAGCTTTCGCTAAATTTTTGTTATTTTGAAGCGATATTTTCAGGCCATTGTGATCTAGAAAAAAATCAGATTCGCGTCGATGCGGAGTTTGATCTAAAAGCCAATTTACCTTCTAAAGTAGAAGCACAAGGCTCGGTCAGTGATCCACATAATTTGGGAACAGCCCCCGTTTTTAACGACGGCATGTTTTCTACCAATGACGAATTACAGAGATTAGGGCCAGATCAGGAAAGTTTCTACAGAGTTTTGGTACAAGCTGGAAAGCGTTATGTCGTAGATCTGCGTACTCCACATGAATTTACTAGGGCAGTTGAGTTGCCCTTTTCGGTATATGAAGATCCTTTTTTTCTAGTGGAAAAATGTAGATCCACAAATACTCAGTGGGGAAATTTTTGTACCATAGTTCCCACATCAAACACTCTTTTTGTAAAGGTTGATAAGAGTGCGTCTTTATATGGTCAACATATACAGCTTTCAGTCTATGAAGATGTTAGTGAGATGCCTCTATTGGGAGAAGAAAAAGACTTAGAACCAGGTGTTTTCAGCACCAGTCATACAGTTGGAGAGTGGTATCAGAGTTTTAATTTTAAGGTGGAACCAAACTCCGATTATACTTTCGAAATTGAATCAAACACTGAAAACAAACGTTTTAGTGCTTCCATTTGGGTATATTCTGGCTCTGTTTTACCTACTCCCGCGGTTGATTCTTGTAATAGCCCCTTCGGTGATGGCGTGTGCCTTCCACAGTGGATAGGTGATAGTTCTAAGCTACTTTGTCGGACATCGTCATCATCAAATTCCTGCTCATTTAAGTCTACAAATGAATTTGTCACGGTCGTTTTCAACTCCCGTCCATGGTCTAAAGGGATGCAATACAGTCTCAGAATGACTAACGGTGGTATTTATTATCTAAGCGAAGGTTCATTGGCGTCTCCAGAGCCACTAGGTGCCGCGCCTGTTCTCAATCGAGTTGGGACCCTTGGTATGCAATCTAGTTTTTACAGGGTCTCGGTAGATTCTAGTAAACAATATAAAGTGAGTATTACACCCTTAGAATTTGCTGATGGGTCTAGCTTTAGCTTTTCTGCTTCAGTAGTGGATTTAAATGATCCCTTTAAGGAGATTTCAGCGTGTTACGGAATGGAAGAAGGGGTCAATTGCCATGTGGAATCCACTACCAATGAAATTCGGATAGCAGTTAGCTCTTCTCAGTATTCGCGGTTAGGTGGAAATACAAGTGGCGGTAAGTTCTTGCTATCAGTACAAGAGGCTAATGTGAGTTTTCCTTCCGAGAATAAAAATTTGGTTGAGCAAGATCTCCCTTACGAAGGAAGTGTCGGTGTGAGAGGGAGCGAATACGAAATTGATCTCAGACCGGATGTTATCTATAAGGTTAGTTTTACTCAGCCGGAGTTTGAGTATGTACCTCTTCATCTATGGGTGGGAAATGGTCTGCATTCTTGTTTTGGTAGCTATTGGTTACCGAATGAATGGTATTGTTACTTTGTTGCAAATGAAGTGCAGGCGGCTCGAATTACCGTTAGGCCAGATAACTGGAGAGTGGGTGAGTCAACCGTGGTTGGTAGTCCCTTTGAGTTGAATATTGTAGAGGCAGCGGAAGGGGAGATTAAAACCAGCGATGGTTGGGGCGAGTATAAAACTATACCGCTAAACGAAGACGTTTCAGGTTATGTAGGTTTGGGAAATGCAAATTACCAGATTGATGTTGAGCCAAACACAAACTACCAGATTTCTCTCAATTATTCGTCTGCAGATATTTATGTACGAGTAGGTTCCGTCGTATTTGGAGTAGAGCAGAAAAATGCCTGCTCTATTTATAGCTATCTACTCCGACCCAGCCAATGCATTATTACTACAGGTGAGAGCGAAGATAGAGTTTACATAGAAGTAGAGAAGAATATCTCCCAGCAGGCAGAATTTGTCATCAATATTAGCGCTGTGGTTGTGGATTAGTCGTAAAGCTTTCTGTGGATCTTTTCGCTAGTTTAAGCTATTCACTGAAATCTTGTTAAAATTCCGATAGAATACTCCTGATATTTCTAACGGAGTAGAGTGTGGCCATCCTCTGGAGCCAGGAAAAAGACGGCAACCGATATGAGGTTCGAACGGCGGGTAACTCTGTTCGCCTCTATCGTAATGGAATTTTTCATAGCCAGTATAATCCGCAACAGCCAATATCCGGACAGGTCTGGGACCTGCTATTTTTACCTGCCCTGTTTCTACCTCTGGAAAATATTAAACGAGTTCTGGTTTTGGGTGTGGGCGGTGGTGCCGTCATCAAGCAACTGGAAACCTTTTTCTCTCCAAAGCATATTACCGGTGTCGAATTGGATGCAACGCACATAAAAATTGCCAAGCGTTTTTTCGGTGTTAGAGGGAAAGGGGTGGAATTGATACAGGCCGATGCCAAAGACTGGGTGGAAAACTATAACGGTGTAGGTTTTGATCTAATCATCGATGACATCTTTATGGACCAGGATGGCGAGCCCGTAAGGGCCATTGAAGCCAGTAGCGATTGGCACAGCGCACTACACAAGCTTCTCAGCAGTTGTGGTGTCCTGGTCATGAATTACCCCAGTCTGAAAGAACTAAAAAAGTGCGCCTATTTCAAAGATCAAAAAATTAAGAAATATTATTCGGCGTCTTTCAGTTTCTCAGCACCCTATAATGAAAACAAGGTGGCAGCCCATTTTCGTATACCGGTTGAGGCAGCCGACTTTAACGCCAATCTAGCAAACCATGCTTTATTAGGCAAAGCCCAGTACCAGGCCAAAATGCGTTACAAGCTACGAAAAATGTAAGTTATTCGTATCGAATGGAATTAATAATATAGACCTTTTTCCCACCCGGAGTTTCTACTTCTACTTCATCATCCAGGTGTTTCTTTAATAGGGTCTTTGCCAGCGGTGAGTCCATACTGATATAGGACTTGTGAGGATCAAACTCATCTGGGCCCACGATACGATAAGTGATTTCTTCTCCGGACTCGTCTTCCAAAGTGACCCAGGCGCCGAAAAAGATTTGCTCCTGATTTTCGGGAGCGGTATTACTAACCTTTAGTACCGGCAGTCGTTTTTGCAAATAACGTATACGCCGATCGATTTCGGCCAGTTGCTTCTTGCGGTAGATATATTCGGCGTTTTCGGAGCGATCGCCTTCGGCAGCGGCGGCCGACAGGGCTAGTGTTACCTCTGCCCGTTTTTTCCAAAGGCCCTGTATCTCGTCCTGCAGGGTACGGTAGCCTGCGGCGGTAATATAGGGTGAGGAGGGTGCTTGAGGGGGGCGATATCGGCCCATATGTGTGTACCGGAAATTTTTGCGGATTTTAACAAAAAAAAGTGCATTTTGTCTTGTTTTCACCTTAGTTTGGGGCAAGAGCATTGCTATAATCCCTCGCTCAGGGAGCCCGATAGAAGATGTTGACACACCCGGAACTGGCGCAGCTAGCTGCCTATCAAAAAAACTGTGTAAAGAATCACACGCGGGGCACCTATGTCTTTAATGGTAGGGTAGACGAGATCAAGCCCCTGCTGGATCAAGTTTGCGAACAGGTGTTTCACACTACTCCTCAAAAACTAAGCGGTGTTGATCGTAGCCATATCGCTCGTTTGGGTGATGAGCAGGAATGTCTCTTACTGGATTGTCACGCCGGGATTGATCCAGACGTGTTGGGTGCGGTAAGCGGTCTGGTCACTGGAGGTGGCGCCTTAGTGTTATTGTTGCCAAACCTGAATGCACAAGACCCTATCTGGCAGCAATTCAATGAAACACTTTCCATCTATCCCTACGATAATTCACAGATAGGGACACGCTTTATTCAACGCTTTATAGCAAAACTGGAGAAATTTTCTCAGGCCTGTTTTATCGGAGCAGATCAGGTTCGCGTTGCAGCTGTTGAGTCCCTTCCCGAAAGGGAAATGGCGGCAGCGCCCTTTGCCACAAAAGACCAGGAAGTGGCAGTCGCCAATATACGCCGTGTTCTGAGTGGGCATCGCAATCGTCCATTGGTTTTGACCTCCCATAGAGGAAGGGGCAAGTCTGCAGCCTTGGGCATAGCATCCGCTCAACTGCTGAAACAGGGACGAAAGCGGATACTCGTTACCGGCCCCAATAGTACGGCCACGCGTTCTTTGTTCAAACACGCGGCTAAGGAACTGGAAATAGAAGGTTCGCTCAAGCCGTTCATTGAATGGGAAAAGGGTTTGATAGAATTCGTCGCACTCGATGAGCTTTCATCCTATCCTCACGAAGTTGATTTGGTGTTGGTGGACGAGGCCGCGGCGATTCCCACTGCTATCCTCAAAAACATTGTTTATATCCACTCGAGAGTGGTCTTTGCTACCACGCAACATGGCTACGAAGGAAACGGCAAAGGATTTCAATTTCGCTTTATTCCATATCTGGACGCGCAATGTGCGGGTTGGCGGTCTCAATTCATGAATCAAGCCGTGCGCTGGAATGATGGCGATGCCCTGGAGGCATTCATCTCTGACACCTTGTTACTGGATGCGGATATTGATGAGTTGGTTGATGAAAAGATTGATGCGCTTGAGTACCGTGAGATAGCAAGAGACGAACTGCTTCATCAAGAAGACTTGTTACGCAGTATCTTCTCGCTCCTGGTCAATGCCCATTACCGAACCAGTCCCCATGATCTGATGCAATTGATGGACGGGCCTAATATTAGTGTACATGTATTGATGACTAACAAAAAAGTGATTGCCACTGCCCTTGTCGCAAAAGAGGGTGAGATAGACTCTGCGCTTGCAGACGAAATCTATACGGCCAAGCGACGCATCAAGGGACACATATTGGCCCAGTCTCTCACAGCGCAGTGCGCAGTTAAAAATTCTGCCAAGTTGTTTTATTCACGTATTATTCGTATTGCCGTCCATCCTGAGCTTAAGCGCAAAGGGGTAGGTTCTAAACTATTAAACCAAATAGAAGAGGCCAGCTCAGTAGACGTTCTGGGTGCGAGCTTTGGCGCAAGCACGGAGCTTGTCCAATTTTGGCTGGCCAATGGATACTTGCCGGTGCGTTTGGGTTTCAGTAAGGAATCCAGCAGTGGGGCGCATGCGGCACTCGTCATCAAAGCCAAAAGCCATCTTGGGCAACAGGTATTGAATCTCGCCTATAATCGTTTCAACGAAAATTTCCTGCTGCAACTGGGCGATATTTTTTCGACTATTGATAGTGAGCTGGCTTGTACTCTATTGGCAGCACTGCAACAGAACTTGGCCGCACTCAATGAAGACGAAATAGAGCAACTGAGATTGTATGCCCTTGAAAGACGAAATCTGGAAGACGGAATCGCTGCCCTGCTAAAATGTACCGTTTTGATTTTAAAAAATCAGATTCATGTCGAAGGTATGAATATAGAGCAAAAAAGGCTGTTGTTAGAGAAGTTTCTGCAGCACCGCAAGAGCAGTGAATTGGCACAAGGATTCAAGTTAAAGGGCAAGCAGGATGTG
>JAOUPJ010000110.1 GCA_029879945.1 Gammaproteobacteria bacterium | reverse complement strand
TAGGGTATCTGAGCTGCTGTTTGTTGTTCTTGAAAATTAGAATAATTACGTTGTTTGGTTGGGGGTATGTTCTTGGCTCGCTTTTTTATACACATCGCGGCGTTTCTTTCACTTTCTCTGATGCTGCTTTCCTGTACCTATTCGGAACCGCAGGAAGAAGTTCACTTTAGAGCCTTCCTACCGAATAAAGACCTTATTCATCTGGGTGAAAAGGACATACCTGCCCCGCTGTCCATGCACCATATTAAACCAAAACCCGCAAACCCCGCAGAACTAGAAGAACTGAACGATCTGTTAAATACAGCAACTCGTAACGCAAGCTTTAATCACAACCGCATTGATGTCCTAAATCTCACCGATGAGCAACTGTTGGATGTATTTGATCCTTTTTCCTTAGGAGGAAATAAAAATCCTGACGATAGTAACACCGGGGCGGGTTGTGGTGGCCTCACGGAAAATGAGCCAATTTCACTAGCTGAATTTGGTGCAAAAACTTTTAATCGAATGTGTTTCCCGGCAGTAATTAAAATTGCACTACATCGAGCAGTCGCTTATTACGACAAATACCATCTCATTATCACTGAGATAATTGATAACATCACAAACGATAGTGTCACTCCCGGTAACACCACAACCTATACCGCACCGGAAGTAGTAGCCGATGGCACGCAGGGTGTTTCTGTTCAAGTATTTTTTGATCAATGCGTAAATCATCGTGATCTTGCGACGTCTGATTCAGGCGCACGCGATATGTGCCAGTTACAAAATGACAGCACAACGTATCACCGAGTGAATATTTACCCGCTTAATCCAACTACAACAGCAATTACTACATCAACCGTGATTGGAAAAATGGAATGGTTACAACACACGAATTCCTCTACGTCGGGCAAAATGAGCATCAATAAAACATTAATGACCAATGCCCAAAACTATTCACCTCCCCAAATGAATTTTGAGTTTGCAACAGACAATAGTGGCGAGTTTCAATCCTTCGTAATGAAATATTCCCCACTGGACTACAACTCCCCCGAAATGTTTTTGGATGCGAATGTGATCCGAGTCACACGTGTGGGTGGTCGCAATGGTCATTGGATAGTTGAAGGCAGTATTTTGTACAGAGCATCTTGGAATCAAAACCCGTTACGAGATGATCAAGCCTATACTCCGCCCGAAGCCTTTGGTCATGCAGGTGGTATCAGAGCCTATTTTGTCACCGTGGCAGATGATGTTTTTAATGGGGGCAATGCGATTTATAAAGCGATTCTTTCTGATTCGATAGGTGATGTTAATATCAGTGCCTTTCCTGCCGATCAGTGGGATAAGGAGTTACACCCCAGCGCAGCCTACAAAAAAATCCTGTCCGCTTCCTATACGGCGTATCACTACTTAAATCAACATGGTGTCTGGCCACAAATTTATCGGTATCAAGAATATCCCTATCAATACCTTAGAGGCTTCAATACAGTCGACCATCTCATCGATAGTAGAGGCGGCGCGGCATTTCATAGCGGCGGTGAATTGCTCGTGGTGGCAAACAATGCCGATATCGAGTTATGGCGTCTGGCCACAGACCCGTGGGGTGGAAAATCACTGGAAAAAATTGGAAGTTGCCAGCCTTTTGGAACGACCGCTGTCCTTGGAAAACCCGATTACCATCCAACAAATTCCGATATTGTGGTTGTAGGCGATGCCCACTATTCCCCCGCATCACTGGTCAATGAAGCCAGAGTCATCAATGTAAGCACAATTGCCACGGGTACTTGCGCCACAGTATCGTCCATTACAATTGATCCCGAAATCACCACCTTTACAAATTACCGTAGTATATATCGAGCTACGTTTTCTCCCAATGGTAGCCGAGTTTTGTTACAGACAAACACAACACTTGGTGCCCATCTGTGGAATCCCACAGCCGGAACCATTGAACACGTTTGGGATTTTCCGGGAGATTCACAACCTAAATATTCGGTTGAGTTTAATCCAGCCGGAAGTCAGATCGCTGTATCTTCCTACTTTGAAAACCGAGCATATGTATTGGATATAACGACCGGCTTCATTCTTACAATCCAAAACGATTCGGGAACAACGGGCGGAGGAGTGCATGGGCCCAGACATGCAGAGTTTAATCCCCGCTTTCCGAATCAGCTGATACTCGCCACCCTGGGAAGAGTAAGCTTCTCTCAGCCCTATATTCCACCGACGTTGTTTCGTTGGGACGTGAATGCCTGGATTCCTTCAAGCGGCAGTACTACGTGGACCGTAACGAGTGCGACTCCTGCTCAGCTTCTACAACAGTTTGATGTAATAGCCTACGAAGCGAATGGGGCTGTCTCACCGAACACGCTTGTACACTTCGCAGACATTGATGACAATGGGGAATTTGTTTATCTGAGCAATGCTACTGTACTCACGAACTATGCGATTGATACCAATACTGGCGCAATCATCGAAACCCCACTCTATACAAATCGAGGGCTCGCCACATCGGCCACCTCCTATGTATATCAAATGCAACTGATACCAAACACTACTACGCCGATTGCATTTTTTACAAATAGAAACTATCTGGGTATCTGGAGATTTAAAAACTTCAATAGCTATTGGGACCCCGCGTTTTGGGCACTGCGAAAAGATAACACTGGAAACCTAACTCAAACGGCAAATTATGCTGATCTTGCCCCGAACACCGATCACGTTTTAACTTCTAGCTCGAACGGCAAGTTATATATCTGGTCTATGTTTGAGGGCGTCGTGTTGAAAGAATTTGTGGGTCATACTGATGCTGCCGTTTCTGCCAACTTTAATAGTGATGGCACGCGCATAGTGAGTTCCAGCCTGGATGGCACTGCAAGGGTTTGGGATTCCGACATGACGTCGCCTACCTATGGCAATACGCTCTTTACCTTAACCGGCCACACCGGAACTGTTATGCATGCCGAAATCAATGACAAGGTCAATCCGCCCATAGTTGCCACTGCGGGTGCGGATGGTGATGTTCGAATCTACAATGCCAACACTGGTGCACCGATTATCACGCTAGCCGGAATACACACCGGTCTATCTGTTAACCACTTGGTTTTCTCAAATGATGGAACCAAACTGGTTACCGCCGGGAATGATACAGACTTTCAGGTCTACGATGTGGTACCCGGCTCGCCAACTCAATATACCGCCCGGGCAATATTCAATGCGCATAGTGGAGTGGTTAGATCAGTGGAATTCTTTTATGGCGATGATGCACGAATTCTAACGACCGCTTCTGATGGTACGAGTCGCGTGTTTAATATTTCAGATCTAGGCGCGATTGTTCAAGAAGCCTTACTTTCACACGGAGGAGCGGTCGCCACCGTAAGTAAACACGGTCACGGGCTCGTTACAAATGGTGGTCAAGGGTATGGAGCCTATGCAACCCACTGGGATTTGCGTGTGGGTTCACCCACATATGGCCAACAATTTAGCTTAACGGTTGACCCTATTGGCCTACCTACCTATCAATTCGCTGTCTATAACGGTGGACCCCAGGACCGACCGTTAATCACCCATACGATTTTTTCTCAAGACGGATCGCGAGTTTTCCAGGTGGGTAATCCAGGTAAATACGAGCCCCATTGGAGTGATTTCGAAACCTATTTTAATCAAGTCGATGGTAATGGATTCCTCATCAGACCCAATGAAACCGTGGATGTCAATCCCATATACATGAGTTATGTAAACACGACTAGTGCCTGTCTGGAATGGACACCAGGTGTCGGTTGTACACGGCAGTGCTCAGAATTGGTATCCGGGTGCGAAACCTACCTTTCGGAGTCCACGTATCAATTACTAAAGAAAGGCATCACGGGCGTGCCTCCTGGTTTTAATGCGCTGAAAAACATCCTGGATAGTCACATTGCAGCGAATCCTGATTCGGCCGGATACTATTTGGCGGATTATGCCTACATTCCATTGTTCTAACGACTGAAATGAGACAAGCTACCCAGTCAGCGCTTTAGTAAACAGTGACTCATATTCCTTCGCACTATATTGGATAGGGTTTCCCCCCGCAGAAGGATCTTTCACTGCCTCATTAGCAATTCTTTCAGCTTGAGAAGTATCAATACCAATTTCAGACAGGGTATGAGGGATGGACAAGGTTTTGCGTAATTGCAGGACCCAGTCAATAACCGATTGCGGGCCTGGATTACTTAAACCTAAATGATTGGCCAGACGCACCATCTTGTCCTGTATGGCAGAGGCATTGGCCTCTAAGACATAAGGCATGAGTATGGCGTTTAGCATGCCATGGTGTGCATCGTAGATTGCACCGAGTGGATGAGCCAGGGCATGAATTGCACCGAGCCCTTTTTGGAATGCGGTGGCACCCATGGTGGATGCCACCAGCATATTGGCCCTGGCTTCGGCGTTATCGCCTTGCTTAAAGGCCGTTGGGAGAAACTCTTTGACCAATCGCATCCCTTCCAAGGCGATACCTTCTGCCATGGGATGAAAACCCGGAGCGCAATAGGCTTCCAGGCAGTGCGAAAAGGCATCCATTCCCGTGGCAGCCGTCAACGAAGGGGGTAAGGCATACGTAAGTTCGGGATCGGCCAAAACCACAGGCGGCATCATGCGTGGATGAAAAATGATGACCTTGCGGTGTTCGTCTTCATTGGTAATCACTGAGGCACGCCCAACTTCAGAGCCTGTCCCTGCCGTAGTGGGGATGACCAGGCAAGGTGCCATGCCATCGATTTGAACTCGAGTCCAGTTATCACCCACGTCTTCAAAGTCCCACAAGGGACGTGTCTGCCCTATCATCAACGCAATGGCCTTGCCCGCATCCAAGGCACTGCCGCCCCCAAACGCAATCACACCATCACAGGAAGACTGTCGATAGGCACGGACCCCGTCTTCTACATTTTTTCCCGTGGGATTGGGTTTGATATCGGAAAAAACCTCATAGCTGATTTTCGCATTGTCTAAAATATTTTTTAGAGTTGCAAACGGAGGCAATCCAACCAAACCTGAATCGGTAATCAAGAAGGGTTTGCTTACGCCTATGGTGCCCAGTTCTTTGGGAAGATCATTGATACGCCCCAGCCCAAAGCGCACACTGGTAGGATAGTTCCAATTGACAGTAAATGATTTTCCAGCCATGAAGACCCCTTAGAGTTTTAGATGAAAAGACTTGGGACGAGTGAGATGTTCATAGCCAATCTCAGAAAGACTACACCCTCGCCCTGTATTCTTTACGCCGGTCCAGGAGAGATAAGGATCCAGATAGTCACAACGATTCATGAACACGGTGCCTGTCTGAATGTCATGCCCCAATTGTTCGGCCGCTTCCAGATCCTGGGTCCATATGGATGCTGTCAATCCATAATGGCTATCATTCATTAAACGCACGGCCTCTTCATCCGAATCCACGGGCATAATACCTACCACCGGGCCAAAACTTTCTTCCATCATCACCGACATACTGTGGTTCACATTCACGAGTACCTGTGGTGCCAAATAAGGGGTACCTTTTTTTGAGTGCTCGAATCGATTTTCGTCGATCAAGGCCTTTGCGCCTTTTGAGACGGCTTCTTTGACTTGCTCGCGTACAAACTCAGCAGCAGATACACGGACCATCGGTCCCAGCGTCGTGTCGGGCAAAGTGGGATCATCCAATTTGTAGTTGTTCACCTCGGCCACGAAGGCCTCTACAAATTGATTAAAGATTTTTCTTTGCACGTAGATGCGCTCTATGCCGCAACAGGATTGTCCGGAGTTAAAAAAGGCCCCGTCAACCAGGTTCACCGCTGTTTGTTCTACCGGGGCATCTGCCCTCACATAGGCGGGATCTTTTCCACCCAGCTCCAAGCCCAATCCCAGAAAGCGGCCGGCGAGAGCCCTTTCCACTGACGCGCCACCCTCCACTGAGCCGGTGAATCCCACGTAGTTAATAGGTGCCTCTTTTAGAACGCGCTCTGTAGCAGCATGATTTAGATGAAGGTACTGAAATACATTCGCAGGTAGGTCCGCCTCGCGAAAAGCGTCTGCAAAAATTTCCGCGGTCAGGGGCGTCTGCGCCGACGCCTTCATCACAACCGTATTTCCGGCCAACACTGCCGGAACAACCGTATTCACCGCAGTGAGAAACGGATAGTTCCAAGGGGTCATGGAAAACACCACACCCACGGGCACTCGCTGTATATAGCGTTTAAAGCCCTGTTGCGCGGGGACAGGGATGTCTTTGAGTTTTCCCCTTGCGATGGCGATCATTGCCCTACTGCGCTCCACCACACCACGTGCTTCACCCGCAGAAAACTTTATGGGTCGACCCATTTGCCAGGTAATTTCCTTGGCAATGGAATCCTGATTTGCATCGAAGTAGTCCACAAGGGATTCACAAATTTCCACCCGATCTTCAAAACCCATTAAACGCCAGTCTTGAAATGCCTCTACCGCACGGACAAAGGTTTCGTCCACTTGTTTGCTTGTGGCAAATTCTCTTTCTACATAAATGCTACCATCAACGGGAGAAATAACTTTTAAATTCTTAGCGTTGCCCATTAGATAATCTCAAAGTAACGATCCAGTTCCCAATCGGTAATGGCGCGCCGAAACTCGCGCTCTTCCCATTCTCGACTCGCCGCAAAATGCTCAACAAAATCTTTACCAAACCAGTCCGCCGCCATCTTGGACGCTTTCAGACGCTGCGCTGCCTCCCAGAGATTGGCAGGGAGTCGCAATTCCTCTGGGAACTGCTGGTCATAGGCATTGCCGCTAACCTGCTTTTCCGGCTCAATCTTGTTTTCTATTCCATAGAGCCCCGAGGCCAGTGCCGCTGAGAGAATGATATAGGGATTGGCATCCGCTGCGGCCACTCGGTATTCCACGCGCTGAGATTTTTCGCTACCGGGAATGACGCGCAGGGCACAGGTGCGATTCTCCACTCCCCAAGTACTGTGTGTAGGTGCCCAAAAACCGGGAATGAGTCGAGTATAGGAATTCACCGTCGGCGCAACCATGGCCAACAACTCGGGCATGAGTTTTTGCTGGCCACCGACAAAGTGCCGCATGGTTTCGCTCATACCATTTTTGTCTTTTTGGTCATAAAAAGCGGAAGCGCCGTTCTTGTCTTTCAGAGAGATATGGATATGACCGGACTGACCCGGCCAATCGGGCGACCACTTGGCCATAAAGGTGGCCATCAAATCGTTTCGCTGGCAGGCGACTTTGGCAAAGGTTTTAAATAAGCCAGCCTTATCGGCCGAGTTGAGCGAGCTATCCACTTTGATTGCGGCTTCCATCACACCGGGGCCTGTCTCTTCGTGCAAACCCTCTATGGGAAAATCCATGGCTTCACCCAGTGCCAGAATCTCCTGGTATATCTCCAGGTCCACTGAATTGCGCAGTACCGAGTAGCCAAAAAAGCCTGGGGCAAGTGGTTTGAGATCACGGTAGTGCTTCTCCCGGACTGACTCCCGGGTTTCCTGAAAGACAAAAAACTCGTATTCAAAGGCGGAAAAGGGTTCAAAGCCCATGGCCCTGGCGCGCTCAATGACTTTGCGTAATACCCCTCTTGGGCACAACGGTTCTGCATCCTGATAAAATTCGGCAAGAAAAAACAGTCCCTGATTTTCATAGGGCAGATCGCGGCAGGTATCGGGAATTATCCGTGTAGGGGCATCGGGATAGCCGGTATGCCAACCGGTATATCTCACATTGTCATAAAGCTGGTCTTTGGAATCCCATCCTAAAACCACATCGCAGAATCCAAAACCGCTGTCTAGGGCAGAAAAAAATTTTTCCTTGGCCATGTATTTGCCGCGTAGAATGCCATCAGCGTCAAACACACCCACCTTCACGTGTTGCAACTCCCGTTGCTCCACAATTTCCTTGGCTTGTTCTATGGTCTTTACGTCTCTGGCGTTCATATTCCATCCTTGGAAGGTCAGAGTTGATCCAGGTACCGTGCATTTTGTTGCTACACCGAACCTTGGAGGCCATCTAAATAACGACCGGATAGTTCGTTTTCTGTAGCGCCAAACCCTATAATAGTGTCAGATTTACATAGGAAAGGAAATCCCCTGAAATGAGAATTGGTATTTTGCAGTGCGATTCCATCATGGATGAGTATCGAAGTCAGTTCGAAAATTATCCAGAAATGTTCAGGACCCTGCTAGGTACTCAAGATCCCACAATTGAGTTTGAGACTTTTGACGTGGAACACGGCCATTACCCGCCCACGGTTGATCGATGTGACGGGTATGTGATTACCGGCAGCAAGGCCAGTGTCTATGAAAATGAAGACTGGATTCGACGTTTTGGGGACTACTTACGCGTACTCCATGAGAGCCGGACACCGGTAGTGGGAATTTGCTTCGGACATCAGTTGCTGGCACAGGCCCTGGGTGGTAAGACGGAAAAGTCCAGTAAAGGATGGGGGGTGGGCATCCATACCAGTCTGGTCGTGCAGAAAAAAGAGTGGCAGCAACCGCCATTGCAAAAAATGTCCATCCTGGTCAGCCACCAGGATCAGGTTGTCCAACTACCAAAGGATGCGGAATTGATAGTAAGTAGTGAGTTTTGCCCCAACGGGGGATTTCAAATCGGCTCACATATACTGAGCTTCCAGGGTCATCCCGAATTTACTAAACCCTATTCTCAGACCATGATGAATCATCGAAGAGAAAAACTGGGAGAAGAGGTATACCAAAAAGGAGTGACTTCTCTAAATCAAGAAATCGACTCACCCTTGATCGCGAGATGGATTATCTCGTTCTTCGTGCAGGCGCTTGCGAAAAAAGGTCAGCCTGAATAGTTGAATAAAGAAAAAGACAAAAAAGATATCAACAATAGTAATGGTTCCCTTTGAGGTACTCTCTGAAGTACCGAGATCGATGGGTGCCATTTTCGGTCTTACAGCATCGTCGTCATTTATATTGATTTGAGCCTCACATACCACGCAACTGTCACTTGGGAACAGCGAAACAAAAAAGGTTTCGACTGGGTTTTCTATAAAGGCATCATTTAAGATCTGAATTTCTATTGAAGTCTGTGTTACATTTTCCAACAGCGTAACAGACTGTACTTGATCTGTAACTCTAAAATCTTGCCCTTCGCGGGCAGTCCCATTTCTAATCGAATAACTAACTGTCACTGGGCCGCCGCCATCTTGTTCCCGCTTAAGTGTGAGGAACACCTTGCCACTCCCTTCGTTTACAGTAAAGCTGCGTTGGGTAAATGAGATTTTGGAAGGCTCACCGCTTGCCTCATCATCCAATATTTCTATCGTGGAAAACGTGTCGAGTTGTTCTCCATTAAGATTTACTGCCAGTTGTATGAACTCGTTTCCTTCGGACACAAGGTCACTCATCAGGATGACATTAAAAGTCTTGGCCGTTTGCCCCGGAAGAAATTCAATTGTAGGGGTAGAGAGATTAAAGTCGGAATCCATCGTTGCGCTACTGGAATCCGAAGAGAGGGTTAATACCCTACTCTGACTTGTATCACCCAGACGTCGAATCGTAATCGGAATAACAGTGTTCGACTCTTGAACTGCCCGATACGAGCTGTCGAAAACAAATCGTTCCTCACCTGTCACATCATCATCGATGATATTGATCAAAACTGAATTGTTTGCCGATAGCGTCGCGCCATGTGCTTGGTTGAGATTCACAAAAAAGCTTTTGTCCCCGTCGGCTACAGCATCATCAATAATGTTTAGGTTCAGTTTTCTTAATCGCTCACCTTCCTTGAATTGAAGACTCCCAGACGCCAATGAATAGTCAAGCAGATTTTTCGCTGAACCGTTACTTGGCGCATAGTCTAAGCTGACGGCTGTATCTCTACCCTTATCACGGATGATGTCAAGAAATGGATTGGAGGTGCCCTCCAAGAGGTCTATCTGACTGACCCCTAGTCGAAACTCTCCTGGGCGCAAATATTTTGCCCTATACACTGAACCCAAAGCATTCACTTTGCCTCCGGTTAGCACTTTGCTATTTAGCGAATCGTCCTGGTCTACCGTAGATAGAAGTATTTCCTTTACCTGGCGATAGGTAAGACTGGGATTGATTGACCAAACAAGTGCCGCCACACCGGCCACAACGGGCGATGAAAAAGAGGTGCCAGAATAGTCGCTGTACTCATCACCCAGGTAAGGCACATCATCTACAAAGCTGATCTCTACGTCGTCGATATACACGCCATCTGCCTCAACGGCACCGTCAGTACTCAAATGGAAAAAGACTCTGAACTCGTCCCCCATTTCTTCTATGGGAAGAAGATACTCGTATTGCATAGCGAATCCATACCCGGTAAATTCGTCCAAATAGTGCGTATTCCCATTGGACATCACACCGATATACAGGCGATCTCCCTGTGCCAAGGCGTGTTGGAGTACGAAACGGAGCTTGGGAGAGGGAAGACCAAGCAGGGAATGGGTGGGTCCTATTGCGGTCATTTCTGTGTTTGGTTTGTAGTTCTCCTTCACTCCCATCACAGAAGTACTATCGGTCAACCAATAATTGTCAAAGGCATCCTTATACGTGGACCACCGAGCCGCGCCCGGACCTTGTGGTGCGCCGGACCCTTGTGGCGAACTCCAGGCGCTGCCATTGAAGGTTTCTGTAAACGTGGTGCTACG
>JAOUPJ010000003.1 GCA_029879945.1 Gammaproteobacteria bacterium | reverse complement strand
GATAAAGACTTTGTTCGTTTATTGGCAAGCTGGATTAGCGTGATGATGGAACGTACTCAGGAAGCCGAGGAACTGCGCTTAGCAAAAGAGCAAGCTGAGTCTGCAAACCGGGCCAAAAGTTCTTTTCTGGCAAATATGAGTCATGAAATTCGAACTCCCCTAACGGCTATTCTGGGTTACGCAGATTTGCTGCGTGATGGTAATCTCGCCGAACAGGAAGTGCCGGAGGCCCTGGAACTGATTTCGAAAAGTGGCTCGCATCTTCAAAGCATCATTAATGACATACTGGATCTTTCCAAGATCGAGGCAGGCTCGTTGAACATAGAGCTGATTGAAGTTAAGCCATTCGTCTTGCTGAATGATGTATCGAAAGTCTTCGGTCCACGCGCACGAGAAAAAGGATTGGATTTGGAAATTCAATACCAATTTCCGTTACCTGAGGTCATCGAATCCGATCCGATTCGTTTGGCGCAAATTCTTTACAATTTGTGCGGAAATGCACTGAAATTTACGAAACAGGGTGGTGTCACCATTGTTGTTTCATACAATCAGAACAGCGGGCAATTGGAGTTTGCAGTGGAAGATACGGGTATCGGTATGAATGAAGAGGCGCGTTCCCGCATATTTAAGCCTTTTTCTCAGGCGGATGATTCGATCACCAGACAGTTTGGCGGGACAGGACTCGGATTGGTCATCTCTCGCGAGTTGGCGCTTCGCTTGGGAGGCGACTTGACTGTGGAGAGTGAAGCGGGAAAGGGCAGTCGCTTTCGTTTTGCCATTAATACGGGTTCAGGGCAGGCCTTGAAACTTATTCATGATTTCGATCAGGTGGTTCTAAAGAGCGAGCCGGTACAGCATGGAATCGAGGCAAGTTCTGTTGACGGGAAAGTGTTACTGGTTGAAGACGTGAGCGCAAACCAGTTGATATTTAGCAAATACATACTCAAGGCGGGAGCGTCGGTAGAGGTCGTGGATGACGGGGTGTTCGCGGTGGAAAAGGCGCTAGTGGGTGACTACGATCTTGTCCTCATGGATATGTATATGCCCAGGATGGACGGTCTCAGTGCAACCCGAATGTTGCGCAGCAAGGGTTATACGGGCCCCATTGTAAGCATTACAGCAAATGCGACCTATGATGATCGAGAGGAGTGTCTGAATGCAGGGTGTAATGACTTTCTCGCAAAACCCATAGACACCCGTGAATTGAATCGAGTGTTACAGACATTTCTCCCGGCACGCATGCGAAACGAAGAAATAAAACGCCAGGCCTAAACGAATAATCCTCTTCCGAATTTCTCATTGAGGTACTCTGAGAAAATAAGAGTACAATGGGGAAATGATCTACTCGATATGTCAGGGAATAGACGACATCGCAATCGCAGATTGGAAGGATTTAAATCAGTCTAACAATCCCCTGTTAAGTTATGAATTTTTTTCCGCCCTAGAAGCTTGTGGCTGCGCGGGCCCAAACACTGGCTGGCTTCCCAATCATTTGGCGCTTAAGGACCAGGGCGGTTCACTACTTGGTGTTTGTCCCCTTTATCTGAAAGACAACTCCTATGGCGAGTTGGTATTTGACTGGGCCTGGGCAGATGCCTACCAGCGCAATGGCTTCCAATATTACCCGAAGCTGGTTTCGTGTATCCCGTTCACTCCGGTAACGGGTTCCCGTCTGTTTGCTAAAAATGTAGATAGCATGGAATTGCTCGCACAGGGCCTGCTTGCAATAACGGAACAAAAGAACTTATCAAGTTGCCATGTTCTCTTTGCCAGGCATGAAGAAATCGAGTTGTTGCAACGGTTTGGTTTTATGCCTCGTATGGGGGTTCAATATCATTGGCACAATAGAGCATATCGGGATTTTGAAGACTACCTCGATGTATTCAGTTCGCGAAAACGGAAAAATGTTCTGAAAGAACGGGCAAAGGCAAAAAGTCATGGCTTAAGCATTGAGCAAGTGTTGGGACGAGATGCTGATGAGAAACAATGGGAAGCGATCTATCAGTTTTACTGTATTACCTTTGAACAAAAAGGAGGGTGGGCAACACTTAACCGGTCATTTTTTTTTCGCATACGCAAGACGCTGGGGGCGCAGATACTGTTGCACCTTGCTAAAGAGGGTGAACGCTATGTAGCAGGAGCCCTGCTCTTTTTTGATGACGAATGTTTATATGGGAGGCATTGGGGGTGCACTCAGCACTACGATGCACTTCATTTTGAGCTTTGCTATTACATGGGTCTGGAATTCGCCATTAATCACGGGATCTCACGGTTTGAGCCCGGCGCACAGGGAGAGCATAAAATCAGTCGTGGCTTTGAACCCACGGCTACTTGGTCGGCGCATTGGATTCAAGAGCCAGGATTTAGATTGGCCATTCAACGTTATCTGGATCAGGAGACTTCTCAGATGAGGCTCATGATCTCTGAGTTGATCAAGACCTTGCCTTTCAAAAGAGAGTCGATCTTAGAATAGGGCTCAATCCGGGTCAGCAGAACCGGCAACAAATAGGGGACAAATTTCTGGAAGTGTGATATTACTTAGCGGAAGCGGGATTGGATCGTTGTACAATAAATAAATTCTATATTTGTTTTCAGGTATTTCGGTACGGTCTCTGCATTGAAGTTTAATAAGCTCCTTGTTGTCTTATGAAAGGTGTTAGCAGTGACAGAAGCAGATGCAAGAGTCGAGCGGCGTGCAGGTTCTCAAAAAGCAATATTACAGCTGGTTGAGCACCGTACTGAGATGTTGTCTCTCTATGGAGAAATGGCTTCTCATCGGCCGTTTAAGGAATCCACTGATCTTTTAACTTTGTTACAACGGTTCTGTCAGGCCTTGGTGGACTACACGGCGGATGCACATTTTCGCTTGTATCGATATATTGAGAACAATACCGAGCGCAGGGCCAATGTCGCATCGATGGCAAACAAGATTTATCCGGTTATCACGCAATCCACACAGAGAATATTGGATTTCAATGATCGATACGACACGCCGGAGCACTGTTCAGAAAGTTTGAGCTCCTTGGAATCAGATCTATCCAGATTGGGAGAATTGTTGGCGGATAGAATCGAAAATGAGGATAGATTAATTGAGGCCATGCGATCGTCTCGTTAATTGACTGGAGTCGACTATACTCCTGAACGACACACTCTAACGGTTGGAGTTGGCACATAAGAAAAATGCCACAGGGATTCGTGCGTAGACTTCTGAAACCCAAATCAATTCGGACACGAATATCATTTGTGCTCCTTTCCTGTATTCTTCTTTCTCACTCGGTGCAAGCAGGTTTAAGCCGTGGTTTTGTGCAAGAGCTTGGCGTTGTGATGCCAGCGGGCGAAATTGCAGTCGATTTGTATAATAGCAGTGGTACCTATATCCCCTATACCCCCAATGAGCTTAGAGCGGGAATCGGGGCGGGGGAAATCCTGATTTCTGAGCAAAGCCTAGGTTTTAAGGCCCTGTGGCAAAAAAATATTGCGGCTTACGCAAATCTGGGGATATCGACAGATAAGAATCAGGAATTTTTTGGTGAAACCGGCCTGGCCTATCGATTGGTGGCGCAAGCCGCAATGATCAATATTACCCCGGTGTTACGCAGAGTGGGTAATCTGACTGTGTGGGGTGGCAATGCGGCTATGTTTATGCGTACAAAATTGACACCGGGGCTGGGGGAGTTGCTTTTTGGTGGTGAGATCGGTGCCTATGATGACGGGACCGACCCATTCAGTGCGATAGGTTTGCGTTGGTTGCCAAGAGAGATGGTGACAGCGGACGTGATCCTTTTCGGCTCGGGTGGAGCGGCGAGCAATTCTACAGTGTTTCGAACCCCCGCCGCGCTAAGAATCAATATTTCATTAAAATAAAATCCGCTTTTCAAAGTTCCTCTTCAAAATAGGTATAACCGCTGAGGGCGTCCTGCAAGATTTGCGTGATTAACTTGTGTTCTGTCTCTTTTAAATCGCAGGCCTTCAGTTTTTCCCGGTAGGCTTGAAGCAAATCACCTGATTCAATGTGTACATACCGAAGGACTTCTTCTACCGTGTCTCCTTCTTCTTGTTCGCTAAGCTCAAATCCCTTGTCGGTCAGCGTTACGTTGATTGAGTGGGTATCACCAAATAGGTTATGCATATCACCCAAAATCTCTTGATAGGCACCGACAAGGAAAAAACCGAGTATGTAGGGTTCTCCTTCGACCAAAGGATGTAACGGTAGAGAGTTAACAATACCGTCCTTGTCCACATATTGCTTCACGGCACCATCTGAATCGCAGGTAAGGTCGTGCAACGTGGCATGTTGCGTAGGCATCTCATTGAGTCGGTGTAGAGGCATGATGGGAAAGATCTGGTTAATTGCCCAGATGTCCGGTAGTGACTGAAAAATAGAGAGATTGCAAAAATATTTTTCTGCCAATTTGTCATTTATTTCTTCAAGTATTTCCCGTTGAATACGTGAGCGATGTTGTAATAGAGGCCGCAGCTTTCTGCAAATCGCAAAAAACAATTCTTCTGCATGAGCGCGTTGCTGTAGGTTTATCAAGCCATGGGTATACATGGTGTAGGCCTCACCGATATAGTGAGTGGCATCATGGTAAATTTCCGGTAACGCACGGCTCTCAATATTTGAGTAGGTGTACCAAAGGTTTTGAATAATAAAGGGCTGATCATCGAGTTCGCTGACTTGCTGAACCAGTTCGGCTGGCTTGTCGTGGTCTACCACGTTTGCTAGAAGCATGGCATGGTGCGCGGTCATGGCTCGGCCAGACTCTGTTAAAATTGTTGGGTGCGGCAATACATGTTCGTGACATGTTTCCCATAGGGCCTGAACGATTGCGCTGGCGTATTCACCCAAGGTGTAATTGGTTGAACAAAAGCTTCGTGACCGTGTGCCCTCGTAATCAATGCCCAGGCCGCCGCCTACATCCACGTGGCTGATTGTTGCGCCGGCACTGCTTATCTCGGTGAAGTAGCGGGTAAATTCTTTAATTCCGGCCTGAATATCCCGAATGTTGGAAAGTTGGGAACCTAAATGACAATGCAAAAGCTTTAAGCTATCTAGTAAGCCATGTTGTTTGAGTGTTTCCAAAAACAATAGAAGCTGTGGGGCAGACAAGCCGAATTTTGATTTATCGCCACCAGTATTTTGCCAATTTCCTTTGGCAATCGAAGCGAGTCTTACTCTAACTCCAAGCAATGGGGTCACGCCCAGTTTTTTGGATTCATCCAGAACCAGCGAAAGCTCACTTAGCTTTTCAACCACTACGAAAATGCGATAGCCCATTTTAAGGCCACACAGGGCAAGCCGTATGTACTCCCGATCTTTATACCCATTACATACGATGGTGCCTCCATCGGGAGCAAAGGCAAGTACCGCGCTCAGCTCGGGTTTGCTTCCTGCTTCTAGGCCGACCGTAAACTGGGGGTGGTTGATAATGTTCTCCACCACAGTGCGCTGTTGGTTAACTTTAATTGGATAGACTGGGAGGTAAGTACCCAGATAGTTGTAGTCGGAGATGGCGTCCCCAAAGGCCTTTATTAATTGGGTGGTTCTATCATGCAGTATGTTTGTTACTCTGAGCAGAACAGGAAGGCCAATCCCTGTTTGGCCGATTTGGCTGGCGACCTCAAATAAGTCGGCAGACAGGAGATTGCCTTCCACCTGGGTCTGAACATTGAGATGGCCGTTCTCCCCAACAAAAAAATAGTCGTTCCCCCAATGAGTTACGCTGTAAAGCTCGGAGGAATCCTGGGTGGACCAATGTGTCATGGAGCGCTCTTTAACTTAATGTGAATCAGTGTGATATTATAAGCGACTTTGTCGAAATTGGTCGCATTATAAAGCCGAAAGCTGAACAATTTCCTACTCAGAATACACGGAGAATATTATGTCTTTAGATGAAACCTGGTTTTCCGAGCCATGTAACGCGGGGGGAAGTGCCATCTCCTTTAAAATAAAGAAAAAGTTACATGAGGAACAATCGGAGTACCAGAAGCTAGAGGTCTTTGAGACCGAGAAATTTGGTCGATTGATGGTGATCGATGGTTTCATCATGCTAACCCAGCGGGACAACTTTCTCTACCATGAAATGATGAGCCATCCCTGTCTTTTTACGCATCCTAATCCTGAAAAAGTCCTCATCATTGGGGGCGGTGACTGCGGCACCGCGAAAGAGGTGTTGAAACACGATTCTGTTAAGGTGCTGCATCAAGTGGAAATTGATGAGCGGGTAACCCGAATAGCCGAAGTGTATTTTCCTGAGCTATGTGAATCCAATAGCGATCCTCGGGCTGAATTTCATTTTGTGGATGGAATAAAATGGGTGGAAGATGCTGAATCTGGTTTTTATGATGTCATTATCATAGATAGCACCGACCCGATAGGGCCGGCTGAAGGGCTGTTTTCACTTCCTTTTTATCAGCAATGCTTCAAAGCTTTGGGTCGGAATGGAATACTGGTTCAACAAAGCGAATCGCCCTTGATCCATATGTCAATTTTGAAAAACATGCACCATGACATGAGAGGTGCCGGATTTATTGATTCCGCGACGCTTTTCTTTCCGCAAAGTTGTTATCCAACAGGCTGGTGGTCTGCCACTATGTGCTGTAAGGACAATACGCTATCAGACTTTAGAGAACAAGACGCTGATTCAAAAAGCTTCGATACTCAATACTATAACGCAAAAGTTCACCAGGCAGCGCTTTGCGCACCGGAGTTTTTCTATAAGGCCCTGGCTCTCTAGGGGCCAGTGCCGGTTCGAAATTCAATCTCGGCAGTGTTTCTTATGGCCGGGATTGTGATCTTGAAGGAAAGCTCGTTGTTGGAGGTGATGGTGCTGATCACAGTGCCATCATGTGCATTTTGAAATACTTGTTTTACCGCAAGTGTATGAGGGCTTGCTAGTGGCTTTGGTGTTGTTCTGGATTTGAGATGCTTGTCTTGCTTAATTGTAATGCGTGCCTCCTTATTTTGAAGTTCAGTTGTAATCACTATATGGTCATTTTTAACAAGATTCAGTGCGATAGTTTCCAAGCAAATTAGTACCCCGGTTTCGAATAGGTTTTCGTCTATTTCGCATTCTAAACTTCCGGAAATGTGTTGCACATAGAGTATGTTTTTGCTTAGCTTGTCGAGTAAACAAAATTTATCGATAGTGCGATCGATTATCACGTTAATGAATGCTTGTTTGTTTGCAATTTTTCCGGTGCTGTTTTGCGCTTGTTTTGTGTGACGCAATAGATTTAATTTTACTCGCTGCTTCGCTTCTGCCTGGTCGCTTCTTGGCGGAACGCGATATTTCAAGCCTCTAAATTCCCTAGCGCCTGGAAAAACAATGCTGTTTTCCGTTTTTAGTTTAAAGTTTTTGGCTGCTTCTGTAGTTTTGTGGTGTTCATCATGATCTGGGTTGATGGCTTTTTCCTCTGCTAAATATTCGAGGTGTGTCCGGTAGGCGTCTAGTTTGAGTTGGTACCGTAAAGTGCTGCTTATGTCTCTGACGTACATCAGATAGAATTTTTCGCCATCTATTTGGAATGGATGGCAAGAGATTGTTACTGGAACAATTTGCGAATCGATTGTGAGTGCTTCAGCATTTTGTTGCCCTATACCTACAAATTGCGTCTCCCCGAGCTTGTCGTAAGTTAAATGAGTGTTCTCAGGATTTCTGGAGCCTATTTTGGGAATGAGTTGTTTGATGTGCCTGATCTTAAAGTCGGGTTCTTTTGCTTTAAAAAATTTAAAGGCTTCTCTATTGGCATTCACAATAATACCCGAGCTGTTGAATATTAGCACGGAATCCATTGAATTGTTTAGTAGTGCATTCGTTTCTGTTTCAAGAATGTTGTGAGGAGCGTTTGCCTGGCTTATTCCTCTGGAAGTTTGTGTGTGGCGAGGAGGGCGTGTTTGAGTATTTTTAAGCGCATATAGAATTCTTTCGATATCTCGATTGTAACGAAAATCGGGATTGGTTTTTCCTGAAATGAGGAAGGTGGCGGTCTCTTGCAGTATGCGTTGTGAACGCCTGATTCCTTGGTAGAAGGCCAAGGGGACAAGCAGTGCGAGCGAAAATGAAAAAAGTAGCAAGGAGTGAGGGAAAAGCGCGTTTTGATTGACTACCAGAACTTTCTTTTTTCCATTTATATCGAAAAGTACCGCCAAGTATCTCTCGTCTGTCAGTACGCTTGGCATTTTTTGGTGGTCTGCTTTAGCGAGAGATGACTCTGAAAAAGTTTGACGTAAATAGGGGGCCTTACTATCAAAATCTCCAGCGTATTTTATCAGTTCGTTTCCGGGATATTCCTTAGTTTTTCCGTCACTGTTTAAGTAAGTTAACAGTGCGGTAGTTTGCGTGATGTGTTGGAATACCAGTGTCTTGTGGTCGGCAAATAGCAGGGCAGCTACCGCCATTGATCCGGCGAAAAAGATCCAGTAAAAGCGCCTGCTTTCAAGTAAAGGGGACAGTATTTTCGTCGGGGCGCTATGACTATTTGGTACCATAAATAGGTTTTTTTGGATTCGCGTCGTGGTTGTGATATGTTTCGGCCCGCCCTTGGAAATTTGTCTAGGGATATGGAAAAAAACTGTATAAAATCGTAAAACTGGGGAGGGTGCCGGATTCTGGGTCAGGAGCTGGCGATACAGAAATTCCTTCGAGTTGTTCTGGTTAAGTTATTGAGAGAGTTAAAACAAATATGAAAAGCCTGTGGCAAGAGAGTGAAGCATCTAAGTGTAAAGACGAACTGGATATGAGGGTGTATACATCCAGACTTCTAGGGAGTGATCCTGCATTGGTTCTTCATGGTGGTGGGAATACTTCGGTAAAAATTAGGGAAACCGACATTACCGGTAAGGAGCAGGATATTCTATATGTTAAGGGTAGTGGCTGGGATTTGGCCACCATTGAACGCCCTGGGTTTGCTCCAGTAAAGATGGATCACCTGCTTGCGTTGGCAAAATTGGATTCGCTTTCTGACCCACAAATGGTTAACGAACTCAAAACTCACGTTACTGTGGCATCTGCTCCTACTCCCTCGGTTGAAGCCATACTACACGCCATCTTGCCCTTTAAATTTGTGGATCACACCCATGCCGATTCTATTGTCACCGTAACCAACACCCCCGGCGGGAAGGAAAAAATCAAAGAAATTTACGGTGATTCTGTCGTAGTTGTTGACTACATCATGCCTGGCTTTGATCTGGCTCGACAATGTGCTCGGCAGTTTGCTGAGGAAGCACACGAAAAGACAGTAGGCATGGTTTTACTGAACCACGGAATTTTTTCGTTCGCCGATACAGCAAAGGAATCCTACGAGCTCATGATCGAGTTGGTGACTCGGGCAGAAGACTACATCAAGTCTAAAAACGCCTGGGTGGTTTCAGAAAATGTGCAACAGGTCGAAGTCTCTCCGATTCGTAAAGAGCTGGCACAAGTTCGGCGCGATGTTTCAAAAGCTGCTGGCAAATCAATGCTGCTATGTTCGGACCGCAGTTCAAAAGCGATGGAGTTCATAGCACGAGGTGATATTAGCAAAATCTCCCAGCAGGGTCCGGCGACCCCTGATCATGTGATCCGCACAAAACGGCTGCCAATGTTGGGGAGAGACGTAGATAAGTACGTAAAAGACTACAAGGCTTTCTTTGATAAAAACTCCAAAAATACCAAGGAGCCAGTCACCATGCTGGACCCGGCACCGCGGGTGATTTTGGATCCAGAGTTAGGGCTGCTAGGCGTGGGCACATCTGCCAACGACGCCAATATTGTGCTTGAACTGTATGATCACACAATAGATGTGATCAGCCGGGCGAGCAAGCTGGGCGAATTCTGTGCGCTACCCGCGAAAGACATCTTTGATGTGGAATACTGGGATTTGGAACAGGCCAAATTGAGAAAAGGGGGGCGTCCTCCTGAGTTCGCGGGAGAGGTGGCATTGGTCACGGGAGCCGCTTCAGGGATAGGTAAGGCCTGTTGCGAGGCCCTTTTGGCCAAAGGTGCGGCTGTAATTGGCATGGATATCAGCCCCGATGTAGAAACGGTCTTTGATAGGGCGGATTTTATAGGGGTGGTAGGCGATGTAGGCGATGAAGAGCAAGTCATCAATGCCCTGGAAATTGGCGTACGCGCCTTTGGTGGGTTGGACATGCTAGTACTAAACGCAGGAATATTTCCGGGTGGGTGCGCCCTTTCCGAACTGGATCTTAAAACCTGGCGCAAAGTGATGAGTATTAATCTGGATGGCAACGTCGCCTTGTTGCGCGAGGCCCATCCCATACTCAAAAATTCTCCGAAGGGTGGACGGGTTGTGTTTATCGCTTCAAAAAATGTTCTCGCCCCGGGCCCTGGCGCGGCAGCCTACTCGGCCTCCAAGGCTGCTTTGACCCAACTGGCTCGTATTGCGGCGCTGGAATGGGGTAAAGACAATATTCGAATTAATGTACTGCATCCGGATGCAGTCTACGATACCGGTCTATGGACAGAAGAGGTTCTGGAAGCCAGGGCCAAACACTATGGTATGTCTGTGGCGGACTATAAGGCCCGAAATGTGTTGAAAGCAGAGGTGACGAGTAAAGACGTGGCCAATCTATGTGCAGAAATGTGTGGACAGCTTTTCGCTAAGACTACCGGAGTTCAGATCGCGATCGATGGTGGTAACGAACGCGTTATTTAGATCACCGCCGGCCTTAATGACACGACCAGGGCATCCAGCTCTGGTTGGTGTTTTAGCAAAATATCCATGGACTCCGTCAGATCTTCCTCTGCGAGCCCTAGGCTTTCCATGAGCTTTAGGGGAGGTGTATCGGTGTCACTATCGCCAATGCCTTGTCTCTTCAGCACACAATTCGTGATATAGAGCAGGTTCGGGTAGCTGGCATGATCTCCCCGGTAATGCGGGTTGTGATGCTCAAAAATGCCCACTAACACCTCTGCTGGCAATAACCAGTGGCGCATGAGTGCTGCGCCAATTTCAGGGTGCTCGGCCAGCAGTATGTTTTTTTCTGTCGCCAGTAGAGAAATGGATGGGTGTTTCTCCCATGTTTGGTTCAGGTTGTTGAATTCTTCGGGAAACGTGTGGGCCAAAAGCAGGTGACCGATATTGTGTAGTAGGGCACTTAGATAGGCCAGTCCCATATCGGGTCGAAACTGCTCCATCACATGTGGAGTGAGTGTCTGCATTAGCGTGGCCGAGTAAAGGGCATGTCGCCAGCTGGAGCGCAGGCCGACAGGGCCATCCAGGGGCACATTAAAGGCCTGTGATGTGGAAAGTCCCACGGCCAGATTCATGGCACGATCAAATCCCAGCACAGCAATTGCGTCTATCATGGAAGTGAGCTTTCTTTGTCTCCCAAAAAAAGGCGCGCTGGCGTGACGCAATAGTTGACTGGCCAGGGCCGGGTCCAGTTCGATGATTTCCGCCAGCGTCTTCGTTTCGGCATCGGCCTGCTGTTGTAGCGCAAGCACTCGCTGCGCGACTTCAGGCAGGGCTGGAAGGCTTTGAATTTGCTCGATTCTTTTTAAAAGACTCTGTTTGCGCTCGGAAGGTAAAGTCATGGGTTTCCCAAACATTTCTATATGCCACACTCAATGTATCGCCTATAGAGGGGCTAGCTTAAGCATTCTCCTTAATCCTGAAGATTCCAAGCCGATAAGACTGCTATGACAAAAGCCAAGATCGTTGCCCATCGCGGTTATGCCGCAAAATTCCCCGAAAACACCATTGAAGCCTTTCAGGCCGCGGTGGATTTGGGGGTTTCTCATATTGAGCTCGATGTTCAATTATCTGCAGACGGCCAGCCTGTTATTGTGCATGATGATACCTTGCAACGAACCGCTGGTATCGATCAGTCTGTGTTTGAGTTGAATGCAGCGGAATTGACCCAAATTGAAGTCGGTGAGCCTGAGAGATTTGGCAATCGATATAAGGGAATTCGCCTTCCATTGCTTAGTGATCTGGTCACGCTATTAGAAAAGAATCCTCACGTTACCGCCTATGTGGAAATAAAAGACGAGTGCATCGATGAATTTGGGTTGGAGCACGTTGTCAAAAGGGTGCTTGGCACTCTGGAATCGGTTCTCCGGCAGTGTGTAATCATTTCCTATAATCTCCCGTGTCTGGACTTGGCTAGAAGAATGAATGATTGCCGGATCGGTTGGGTGCTAACTCGATATGACGAAGAATCTCGATCACTGGCCGAGCAATTAAAGCCAGATTTTCTAATCTGTAACTATAAAAAGGTCAATACCGTGTTGTGGCCAGGATCTTGGAGCTGGTTTTTTTACGAGATTGAAACGCCAGCGCTTGCACACGAGTGGATCGCCAAGGGCGCAGAATATCTGGAGACCATGGACGTGGAAGCACTGTTACTGGATCCTAGCTTAAAGGGTGAATGATTGAAATGGAGGTCTACGACATCCTCGTAATCGGTGGTGGTATCAACGGCGCGGGTCTCGCCCAAGCGGCAGCGGCGCAAGGATATCGTGTCAAAGTGTTGGAGGAAAAGGCGCTCGCCAGTGGAACCTCCAGCCGTTCCTCAAAACTTATTCATGGTGGCCTGCGCTATCTGGAAACGGGCCAGTTTTCCTTGGTTCACGAGTGTCTGCAGGAACGACAATACCTGCTTAAGAACGCGCCGGATTTGGTGCAGCTCAAGCCGTTCTATATCCCCGTTTATCCACAAACCAGTCGACGCCCCTGGCAACTTCGCTTGGGCCTGACAGCCTATGGTTTGTTGACGGGCTTACGTAAGTCGGCACGATTTCGAACAATTCCCCGTCGCGAATGGGACAAGTTGGGTGGACTTGAAACAGGGGGCTTGGAAACCGTCTTCCAGTATTGGGATGCCCAAACCGACGATGCCAGGTTGACTGAGTCAGTGATGCAATCAGCGGTAGATCTGGGTGCCGATTTGTCCATGCCGGCAAATTTTGTCTCTGCCAAACGGACCAAGCTGGGATGGAACGCGCAGTTTAAGATACACCGACGGGAATATGAGATAGAGACCCGTGTCATAATCAATGCAGCGGGCCCTTGGGTGAACAAGGTGTTAGACAAATTTCAATCACCAGTGACCAAGCTGGCGGTTGACTTGGTAGCGGGAACCCATTTAGTCCTGCCCGGCGATACGGGGGATGGCATATTCTACGTAGAAGCCCCGCAAGACGGACGAGCGGTTTTTGTGATGCCTTGGTACAAGCGCTTGATGGTGGGCACGACCGAACGCATCTACGAGGGAGACCCGAGAAAAATCAAGCCGATTGCGGCGGAAACTCAGTACCTGCTAGACGTGCTGGCCCACTACTTTCCGAAGTATCGGAAGGCCTCTGCGCGGAAGATCGTGGAATCGTTTGCCGGTGCACGCGTACTGCCCAAAAGCGACAGCAGCGCCTTTAATCGCCCACGAGATACCCTTTTTCACCCGGATCAAAGCCATAAACCCAGTTTGATCACTCTATATGGGGGTAAACTAACAGCCTATCGTGCAACAGCCGAACGGGCATTGGTTTTAGTGAAGGGCACTCTACCTGGGCGTAGACGGGTGGCCGATACGCGCCAGATCCATCTCAATCCTGTTTAATCACCAACCCAGATCGTTTTCGCATTAACAAACTCACGCATCCCCAGCTTCGCCAACTCTCTGCCATAGCCTGATTCTTTGATGCCGCCAAATGGTAGCCGAGGATCACTTTTTACCAGTCCATTCACAAACGCCGCCCCGCATTCCAGTTTGCGTGCGAATTGCTGGCCTCGTTCCAAGTCTTTCGTCCATACGCTTCCACCCAGACCATATTGGGTGCGATTGGCCAAGGCCAGGGCCTCGTGCTCGTCTTTCACTACAAACAGACTGGCAACCGGTCCAAAAAGCTCTTGATTACTGGGCGGGCTGTTTTCGGGCAATTCACTTAGCACCGTCGCAGGATAGAAAAAGCCTTCGCCTATTTGAGGAGTTCCTCCCAACAAGCACTTCCCCCCCATCTGAACGGTTTTGTGGACTTGCGCATGTAATTGATCTCTGAGATCAGCACGCGCCATGGGTGCAAGAGTCGTTGAGCTGTGCATAGGGTCGCCTGTTACCAGTTCCCTCGCCTTTTCGACAAAGGCCTCGATAAACTTTGACGCGATGTCTTTAACTACAATGAATCGTTTTGCGGCGATACAACTTTGACCACAATTCATGTATCGCGATTGTGTGGCAACTTGTGCCGCCTTAGTGATGTCGGCGTCACCCAACAGAACGAAGGGATCTGAACCTCCTAACTCCAATACGGTCTTCTTAATAGAGTGGCCCGCCGTTGCCGCGATTTCTTTTCCTGCCTCGGTGCTGCCGGTAAGGGTTACCGCCGTGATTCTTCTATCACGAATGAGGTGTTGGGTTTGTTGGGAATTGATGAGTAAGGTTTGAAAAATATGTTTTGGCGCATCGGTGTTTGCGAAGATATTTTCAAGCGCCAGCGCACATTGTGGAACGTTCGATGCGTGTTTAAGAACGACAGTATTTCCGGCAAGTAGCGCAGGTATCGCGAAGCGCATTACCTGCCACAGCGGAAAATTCCATGGCATGACAGCCAATACAGGCCCAAGTGGTTGAAACACGACATAACTGTGTTTTGCATCAGAGGGAATGATCGTATCTTGCAGAAAAGACTGCCCATGTTGAGCAAAATATTCGCAGGCCAGAGCACATTTTTCGACCTCGGCTTTAGACTCAGTTAAAAGCTTGCCCATTTCTTGCGTTATGAGCGTGGCAAGTGTTTCTTTGTTGTTGCGCAGGGCTTTTGCGGCACTGAGTAGATGTTCGGCTCTTTCATTGTAGGGGGTGTTTCGCCATACTTGGAACGCTGCCTGGCTTAAGTCCAGCGATAGATCAATCTTTGTGGAATCCCAATCAGATTTCTCAAAGAAAATTAAACCTGTACTGGGATTTGTCGATGTAAAAGGCATGGCGTGTGACTCCAATCACGGTAAAGTATTGGCTTGATGATAGTATCATAGGGCGTATGCGTACTAAGTTATTAAAAAAATCCATCTATTTGTTGGCGGCATATATATTAGCATATTCTAATGCTGTCTTTGCCACAGAGTCTCTTTATGATGAAGAAGCGCTTGCTCAACAGCGCAAGGAATTTCTAGATGGCAAAAAGGCCGTGCGTAAAGGGCAACTTAGTAACTACAAACGCATCTCAGAGCGCTTAAAGGACTACCCACTTTACGGCTATTTGGAATATGAATACCTGAGAAAGCGTGTTCACCGGGTTCCCGATCAGCTAATAAAAAGGTTTATAGACACCTATTCCGATTCACCCATCAGTTCGAGGCTGAGAAGCGCCTGGCTACGTCATTTAGCACGAAAAGGACGATGGAATAAATTTTTAGAAGAGTACCAGCCCGGCAGCAGTACCAAGCTGCGCTGTTCACACGCCCTTGCGCTTTTTAAGGTAGGACGGAAAGAGGACGCCATGGCCGAGGTTGATCGTCTGTGGTTGACGAGCAAGTCGCAACCTCGAAGCTGCGACCGTGTGTTCGCCGAGTGGAAAAAACACGGCGGTATGAACAATGAGATGATTTGGAAACGCATTGAATTGGCCATGGAGAAGAGCCGTACGAGTTTGGCTGTTTTTCTCGCCAAAAGTTTACCCAAATCCGATCGAGAGTGGGTGGATCGATGGGTTAGCATGCATAGGAACCCGGCGAGAAATCTCCACCGTAAGGTTTATCGTTTAAATCGACCCGAAGCCAGGCTTGTCTATCGGCATGGCGTGGAGCGACTAGCACGCCGAGATGCCGGAGCGGCTGCTGATGCCTGGGACCAGGTCCGCGAGGATCATTTTGAACTGGATGCAGACGCGGCGCATGCGGTGGATCAATATGTGGCGTTGAGTGCGGCATCTCAAAAACATCCCCGAGCATTGGAGCTCATGGCCCGTTTGGAAAGGCCTAATGAGCGTACGTTAGATTGGCGTGTTCGTGCGGCATTGACCCAACAAGATTGGTGGACAGCGCTCACCTGGATCGAAGGCCTGCCAGCAGACCTGCGTGATACAGACCAATGGCGCTACTGGCGTGCACGCATATTGGAAATGCAGAGTCGAAATCTTCCCGCCCTGCGAACTGCTGCAGAACGTATATTTAGCTCACTCGCCGAGCAACGTAGCTATCATGGCTTTTTAGCAGCCGACCGGATTGGTGTTCCTTATGAACTGGAGTCTCGTCCCCTGGTATTCACCGATGACCAGCTTCGTGAGGTGGCGAAACTTCCCGCCATCCAAAGGGCTTATGAGTTATTCAAACTCAAAAAATACGTGGAGGCCCGAAGAGAATGGTTTTTGGCCACCAATGCCATGTCGGATCGAGAGCTACAAAAGGTCTCAGTATTGGCCAGCCGTTGGGGTTGGCATGACCGAGCGATCATGACCGTGGCCAAAAGTGATCACTACGACGATTTGGAAATGCGTTTTCCCATTGTTTTTGAAGACGAAATTCGAAAAAACGCCGACTCCCGAAAAATCGATCCGGCCTGGATCTACGGCGTCTTGAGGCAAGAAAGCAGCTTTATGGTGGACGCCAGATCCGGAGCAGGTGCGCTGGGCCTGATGCAACTCATGCCTCGCACAGGCCGCATGACGGCACGTTATCTAAACTCTCGGATACGCTCTACACGTGAGATCCTGGAAGTTTCTAAAAATATCACGCTGGGTTCTGCTTACCTAAGGCGCATGCTGGACAGGAATTCTGGCCATAGTGCCTTGGCCACGGCCTCCTACAATGCGGGCCCTCACCGCGTTGGGAAGTGGATGCCCAAGGATCCCATCGCGGCAGATCTGTGGGTAGAATCGATTCCTTTCACCGAAACGCGCAATTATGTGCAGCGAGTAATGGCCTATACTGTCATCTATGATTTTCGTCTGGATGGCGAGGCGGCCAAGATGCGTTCACGTATGCCCGTGGTCAATCCACTGCCCTCCAGTTAACAAAGCTCGTATATTCGGGAGTCCGTCATGAGTAGCTCTAAGCATGTGCTAGGTACTTTGCTTTTGTTTTTTTTAAGTTCGGTTCAAGCCGAGGAGAAATTGCTCGTTATTGATGTGAAAAGGATGACTACCGAGGCGGCATTGGTAATGGCAAAGGCGGCCTTAGAGGCGTGTCGCAAAAAAGGGGTACAGGTTGGGGTTACCGTAGTAGACCGGGCTGCCAGACCTCAGGTTGTGCTCAGGGATGTACACGCTCCTGATCTCACATTGGATATCAGCCGAGGTAAGGCGCATACGGCTGCAAATTTTGTGGTATCAACCCGGGAGCTGGCAAAAAATAAGACTGCTTCCAGCCTCCCTGGCGTGGTCGCAGCGGGGGGCGGTTTACCCATAACTGCTGGTGGAACCCTGTTGGGTGCCATTGGTGTCGCAGGGGCGCCCAGCGCGGTTATGGACGAGGCCTGTGCCCAGGCTGGAATTGATTCACTGATTGAAGAACTTGAAATGGTAGACTGATTTTTGTGTTAAAAAAAATGACGATGGACCGATTAAATAGAGTGAAGCATTAAAAAATCGGGAATCGGTCATGACTTATTATAAAACCCCTAGAGTTCGAACACGCCCCAGCGCATTTTCAGTTATCGCGACCCTGGTCAACCTGGCGGTCATTGCTACGGCGGTTCTGCATACCAGTATCATCTGATTTAAACTTAGGGGATGCAGTTTGACTCCCCGCTTATTCCTGGCAGACTTGTTCAGCGTTATAAACGCTTTCTTGCTGATATCATTATAGAAAACAACAAGCTAATAACTGCTCATACCGCAAATACCGGGTCGATGACGGGTTGTGCGGATCCAGGTCAGCGAGTCTGGGTACGTAACACCGCCAATCCAAACAGAAAATACCCCTATTCTTGGGAGCTGAGTGAAACCCCGGAAGGTAAGCTTATTGGGATTCACACAGCGTGGGCCAACAAATTGGTGGCCGAGGCCATTGAGTCCGGCGTTATTAGTGAACTTGAGGGATACGCTGTGAAACGATTTGAACCCCCTAATCCCCTGGGGAAGGGGAGGTTTGATCTGGCGCTAAGTCTTCAGGATGGATCGGCTGACTGCCTGGTAGAAGTAAAAAATGTCACCGCAATGGCTGGGCTCACAACGGCGCAGTTTCCAGATGCGGTGAGCGAGCGAGGCCAGCGACATCTTGCGGACTTGATTCGGCTAGCGGAAGCCGGGCGGGAGGCCGCTCTGGTATTTTGTGTCCAGCGGGAAGACGTGGATTTTGTAACGGCTGCCGATGAAATAGATGCAAACTATGGCCGACTACTTCGTCAGGCGATGGGAGCTGGGGTAAGGGTCCTGGCTTACGGGGCGTGTGTAAGTACGAAAGAGGTCGTTCTGCGTCGAGCTTTGAAACTAGCGTTGTAAGGGAAAGCTTTTACCGGGGTTGAGGATATTGTGTGGGTCAAAAATCTGTTTAATCTGCCTCATTAGCTCCAAGCTATATGGACTTAATTCCCTCGAAATATATTCCCGTTTTTCCATTCCAATGCCATGTTCGCCCGAGAGCGTACCGTTTAGATCCAGTACCAGAGAAAATACTTCATCCAGACAGGGGTAGGCGTTTTTGGCGTGCGTGGGATTTTCCATATCAACAAGCAGGTTTACATGAATATTCCCATTACCCGCATGACCAAAGTTCACGATAGGAATACCGAACTTCTGACTCAATTGCTCCAGACCTTTAATTAGATCCGGAATTTTCGACACGGGTACCACCACGTCTTCATTGATTTTCTTAGGGGCTATTTTTCGTTGGGCTGGCGACAGGGCAGAACGCACGGCCCATAGTTTTTTTCGAGCCTGGGCCTGGGTTTCACTACCAAAACTGATCAGACCTTCGTTATGGGCTGCTTTCTGGATGGCTTTGCATTGATGATCAAGGCTGACCTGGGGGCCATCGACCTCAACCATTAACAAGGCCTTGGCATTTTGAGGAATGGGCACATCGCTAAATCCTCTTACCAGGTCAAGTGCGCTGGAGTCTAAAAATTCCAACGCAGAAGGCGTGGCGGCCTGAGCCATGATGTTTGAAATAGCCTGGGCGGCTGTCTCAATGCTGTTGTAAAAGACCTGCATGGTGGCGACTGCAGCTGGTAAGGGCGTCAGTTTTAATGCGGCACTGGTAATAACGCCTAGCGTGCCCTCAGAGCCGATAAACAGGCGCGTTAGGTCATACCCCACCACACCCTTTGTTGTGTATGTGCCCGTCTTTAGAGTATGACCGGTTCCGGTTACCACAGTGAGAGATAGGGTGTTTTCGCGCGGGGTACCGTATTTCACCGCACTGGGTCCAGCTGAGTTATAGGCCAGGTTGCCCCCGATAGAGCAAAAGTCACGACTGGTTGGATCGGGTGGCCAAAAAAATCCCTTTTCGTTCAAAGCCTGTTGTAACTCCCCGTTCGTAAATCCAGGCTCCACGGTCGCGATACGATTTTCACAGTCTATGGATAAGGTATTGCGGAGTCGCTCTGTACTCAATATCACTTCACTGAACTCAGGGACTACGGCCCCCGTGGTTCCCGTTCCTCTTCCGCGGGTAATGAGGGGCAGTCGGTGTTCTGCGCAGTATTTAAGGATGCTTGCAATATGGTCATGGTCAGTGGGAAACAGTACTAGGGAGGGTTGGCCCTGCTTTTTACTGTTGTCATAGCCATAGACGCTGCAAAGCGCAGGATCAGTAATCAGATTTTGCTGTCCAACGATGGAGGTAAAATGTTGGATGTCGATCTGTGATGGAGAATTGAAAGACGTTTTATTGTCCACTGCTCATTAACTGAAGTGGCTCTTGGGGAGGGATAACTATCTTTAGATCCTTCTCTTCTTCGGCCAACGCTTCCGCTTCATCTGGTGCCAGATCCTGGGTCGGTCTCAGGCCAGGAGACAAATTGTCTCCGGCTACGTTCTGGTTTCCTAAGGCGTCAGGGCTGGTGGGTTCAAACAGAGCGATCACTCGCTGAATGCCATCGAGTTGGTGAATAAGCGAAGTGGCCTGGTTCGCCTCGCTCTCGGTGGCGATACCCATTAGGTAGACTACCCCGCCTGATGTAACCACTTTAGTTCGAGTGAAAAGTCCTCTCTCCTGAACGAGTCGTGCTTTTACTTTGGATGTGATCCAGGCGTCATGAGTGCGGTCATTGAGTGAAATGGGTTGTGAAACCTGGATTTCATTGTACACCTCACGCACCGAAGCCAGATTTCGTATGATATCAGCGGCCTTAAGTCGATAGTCTTGTGAAGGTGCCTCGCCCGAGAGTAACACCAGGCCATTAAAGCTGGTGACAGCGATGCGGACTTTCTTGCCCAGTTCACGGTCTCGATAAATGGCGTCTGTGGCCTTTATCTCTATTGCCTGATCTTCAATCAGTGCCGTGGTGGATCGTCGATCTGAAACGAGCGTGGCCCCTGCTCCTGCCACGGTCCCGGCGACAATAACAGGCGCGCAGCCCTGTATCGTAACTAGGCCTGCTGACAAGCTAAGTAGGAGAGTAATCTGGACTAACTTTTCTTTGATATTTGTATTCATCCTGCTTCACCAAAAGCGTTGGGGATCCAGTCAAACTGCGCTCCCTGTTTCCCCAAGGTGACCGATACAACATCGAATCGGCTTGGGTTACTGTCTAAAAGCTTCTCACGCTGCAAATAGTACAGCGCGGTGGATACTATTTTTCGACGTTTGTGGTACCCGATAGTTTCAGCAGGTGTACCAAACGCTAAGTTTTTCCTAAATCTAACTTCCACAAAAACCGTCGTAACACCATCCTTGGCGATTAAGTCGATTTCTCCTACAGGACTCCTAAAATTGCGCTCAATGACTTTCAATCCTCTAACAGACAGAAAGTCTGACGCGAGCTGTTCGGCCTCGCTGCCGATCAAACTAGTATTCTTCTTTTTCATTCCTTGTTAATTTGCAGAAAGAACAGGGGCTTTCGGTAAGACCCTAGGGATTCCCCTGGCAAATTCCGCCCATGTTAATTGACGTAGCAAGTGGTTGTTCACATCCAAGTGCAAATTCCCCGTGACACCCGCCAGACGGGCGTTTGGATTTGTTCTTAGCCAATTAATATAGTAGAGGACATTATAGGCGTCCACACCAAGCGCGTAAAGTCGCCCTTGACTCTTTGCGCTATCTGGCCAGGTTTTGGCAATTAATTGTTTTATATGATAAAAATTCGTTCTTTGTAGGGTCCATGGCATGTCGCCGAAAATCACATTGTTCATGTCCCGGTCCTGTTTTCGATCTTTTTTACCTGAAAACGAGTGAGAGGTGGAATAGATAGGTAAATCGCCCGCGCGATGAAATTTTAGTTGTGGTGGAATCAGACGCGCCTCACGTGGGCGTGCTGCCATAAATACAAAGTCAATGTCTTGCCGTCTTCTGGGTTCATGGTGCATTGCCATTTTTAAGGTTTGGCTTAATGTCTTAAATCGGTTGTCGCTTTGATCAAGGTCCAGGGAGGAAGTGAGTGTAACCGAGTAATCGGACTTCGTGGCATCGTAGGCCCCTTCAGTTACAAGCACGCCACCGAGTTCCTCCCATCGATCCACAAACGCCTCTTTTACTCGTTCGCCCCAATTTGTGTTGGGGTAGAAAACCGCAGCTCTGTTATGTCCATCGTGCCAGGCACGATCAGCTACTTGCTGAGCCTCATCTTCCGGAGATAGGCCAAATTGGTAGAGGTTATCTGTAAATAGCTTTCCATCATTAACTCTATTGAGAGCAATGGTAGGGACTGTAAGCCCGCCTTTCTTAATCAGTGTTTCTACCGCATCTTTGTTTAAAGGACCCACTATGATGGATGCGCCTTCATCCAGGGCCTTTTTATAGATTTCTGTGATTTTGCTAGGGTCTGCGCCAGTGTCGTAGATGCGGATTTTGGGCTTCCCTTCGGCAAATTTCTGCGCGTAGTACGCGGCGAGAAAGCCGTCTCGTACGGCTTGAGCCGGTTTGGCAAATGGTCCCTCAAAGGGTAAAAGCAACGCTATATTGTGTAAATCGGGAGGTCTTGTCTCTGCGGTCTGTTGAGGAACAATGGAGGCGAGTAGGTTTTCTGAAATGGGGTGTTTGGGAAATTTTGTTCTCCATTGTTGGACCAGGCGAGCCAGCCGGTTCGGCCCGTGAGACTCTTGCAGGATGATGGCAAGGCTAAGCCAGCCTTTGAAGTCGGCCCCTGCGCGTTTTTCCTTTTGCAATAAAGTCTCAATCTGACTGATTGAAAGCATAGACAAGACGCCGATTATCGCTGCTTGATTAGCGAGTTTTTGTTCATCGTCGGCCAGTAATGGTGAGAGCTCGATTCGGTCATTCACTATCCCGGGAATGTTTCCTGTCAGCTCGTGCATTCGAATGCGCGCGTAGAGGAATTCTGCGTGGATTGATATGGGTGCATTGACGGGTAGTCGTACTTTTTTTAACCAGTCTTGAGCATCGTCGGCATTTCGTTCGGCAAGAGCAATCTTCGCTCTAACAAAAAAATAATTTTGCAAAAGATTTTTATTCAGTCTGGCGATGTCGATATCGTTTAATACGAGTCGTGCTTGATTCGAAAAGCCCCCAGAGGCCAAGGCGTGCGCTGCTTTCAGCTTGAAATGCGTGCGCTCTTCGGGTGTTTTGTCTGTATTTTGTGACAGTTTTCCATAAACCTTGGCGGCTTCGACATGGTCTCCCTTTTCCTCTAGCCCCTTTGCATCATCAAGGGAAGAGCCTTTTAACGACTCAGAAGTGGCTTGCTCTGTCTGTTGTTTTCGAACGGCTAAACGATCAGATTGCGGACCGCTGGCGCAGTTCACTAAGAGCAGTGAGATAATCAGAATTGCTACTATTCGACACATGTTCATCCCTGAAACTTGCCTTGGTTTATAAACTGTTGTATCTGTTGAACTAACACGGCCCAATAAGGAGGGCAATCCAGTGTCAGAATCGTTTGGTACATTATATCTCGTCGCTACACCCATCGGAAATCTAGAGGATCTTAGTGATAGAGCCAAGTCGACTCTGAAATCTGTTGATCTGGTACTCGCCGAGGATACTCGTCATAGTAAACGTCTTTTGGATCATATTGGGGTAAAAACACCCATACAGTCGTATCACGACCATAATGAACAACAAAAAGCGGACCAGGTCTGCACTTTGTTGCAAGACGGGAAGAATATCGCGTTAATCTCTGATGCAGGAACCCCTTTAATCAGTGATCCGGGGTACCAGCTCGTCAAGCTGCTACATGATAAAGGAATTCCGGTCTCACCCATACCGGGTCCTGTTGCACTCATTGCCGCCTTGAGTGCGTCGGGTTTACCCACCGACAGATTTACATTCGAAGGATTTCTACCCGCCACAGGGTCGCAGCGTAGGAAAAAACTGACTGATCTGTTGTGGGAGCAAAGAACGCTGGTGTTTTATGAATCGCCACACCGGATAAAAGAGTGTCTTCATGATATGAAGGAGATTTTTGGCGGTGATCGCCTTGCTACAGTCTGTCGAGAGCTGACCAAGCGATTTGAGACAGTGAAGCAGAATAGCCTGGAAAAATTGATTCTGTCGTTGGAAGCAGACTCGAATCAGAGCAAAGGGGAGTTTGTCCTTGTGGTACATGGTGCCGAATCAAAGCAAGACAGGGAAACGGTGGAGATTGATGTGGGCTCCATGCTTGAGACGCTCCTGGAACAGTTGCCTGTGAAGCAGGCCGTGGATATCACGGTCAAGCTAACCGGGCGGAAACGGAAGCCCCTTTATCAGCTAGCCCTCTCCATTAAGTCCGCTGAGCAATAGTTAATCATCAAACCTGTTATACTTATTATATAGAGTCGGCCATACAGTCGCTGCCCAGCTTGCTGGGGAGAGGAAAGTCCGGGCTCCACAGGGCAAGACGCCAGGTAACGCCTGGGAGGCGTGAGCCTACGGAAAGTGCCACAGAAATGACACCGCCTATGTGCCTTCGGGTGCAGGTAAGGGTGAAATGGTGCGGTAAGAGCGCACCGCGCTGGTGGTAACATCAGTGGCAGGGTAAACCCCGTCCGGAGCAAGACCAAATAGGGAAACAGACCGTTCGCGGTCAGGTGTGGCCCACACCGTTTCCGGGTAGGTCGCTTGAGACACGTGGTGACGCGTGTCCTAGATGAATGACTGTGCTCGACAGAACCCGGCTTACCGGCCGACTCTTATTTTTTCTTTCTTCGCCAGGCGCTCATCGCCGCCCGCTGACCAGACCCAGACCACCAAATAGCTTGACAGGCCTTGAATTTGCTAACTATAGTGTAATTTAGTGGGAAAGTGTGGGAAAATGTGGGTCATCTTTGCGAGGTCAGCTTGTTTCGCGGTGTAAGTGCGCTAAATCTGGACGGAAAGGGTCGAATGGTTATGCCGACCAAATACCGTCAAGCCCTAGACGATATCTGCAACCGCCAGTTGGTTGCGACGATCGATCGTGAGCGCTGTCTTTTGCTCTATCCTCTACCAGAATGGGAACGCATTGAAAAAGAGTTGATTAAACTGTCTGGGTTTGATCCTCGTCTTAGAAGTTTGCAGCGTGCTTTGGTTGGTCATGCAACCGACCTGGAAATGGACTCGAACGGCCGTTTATTGTTGCCCACCCCTTTAAGGACATATGCTCGAATGGAAAAAAAGATCGTTCTGGTCGGACAGGGTCTGAAATTTGAGCTTTGGGATGAAGATCGCTGGAATGAGCAGACCGAGCAATGGATAGACAGCAAAGGAGACAACGAGATACCTGATGAGTTAAGGGCTTTGTCTCTGTAGGTCTGAAAATGGAAAAGGACTATGCCCATACCTCGGTCATGCTGGATGAAGCGATAGAGGCCCTAGCGATCCGACCAGATGGAATCTATCTAGACGGGACCTTTGGTCGTGGAGGACACTCGGCGCTAGTCCTCAAGCTGCTGAATGAGAAGGGGCGCTTGTATGCAGTGGATAAAGACCCAAAGGCAGTCGAAAGTGGAAAGCAGCGCTTCGAACAGGATTCGCGTTTTTATATCGAGCAGTGTTCGTTTGCCAAGTTAAAGGATCTGGTGGAGCAGTGGGGGATAAAAGGAAAAGTTAGCGGTTTGTTGCTGGATTTGGGTGTGTCATCTCCCCAGCTAGATGACCCGGAGAGGGGATTTAGTTTTCGTCATGACGGGCCACTGGATATGCGTATGGATACAACGCATGGGGCTTCGGCAAGCGAGAGACTGGCTTCAGTCAAGGAGCAGGATTTGGCGAAGATCTTAAAGGACTATGGTGAAGAGCGATTTGCCAGACGTATCGCTAAAGCGATTATTGCTGCGCGGAATTTGGCACCCATCACGACCACAGTTCAGTTGGCTGAAATCATCAAAACCGCACACCCGCGTTGGGAGAAAGACAGACATCCTGCTACCCGCTCGTTTCAAGCGATACGTATATGGGTAAACGAAGAGTTGGATGATCTGCAGGACTTGTTATCACAAGTTCCAGATATTCTAGAACCAAAAGGACGGCTTGTTGTTATCAGCTTTCATTCTTTGGAAGACAGGATCGTTAAAACTTTTATCCAGAACTACGAAAGACCCGACTCCCATTTGCCTCATGACCTTCCCGTTATGCATGCCAGTCTAAAGCAAAAGATGAGGCGCATCGGTAAAATGTCACCGCCTTCCGGTCTTGAGGTGGAAAAAAATGCGCGTTCTCGCTCGGCGAGAATGCGAGTGGCGGAGCGATTGTGATGCGAACCGCCATGATTATGCTGCCGTGTCTATTGGTGTTGAGTGGAGTGGCGATAGTGTATGCCAAGCATCAGAATAGAACCCTCTACGCAGAATTGCGCCACCTAGAGAAAGAGCGTGACGAGATGAATATTTTTTGGGGGCGTTTGCAATTGGAGCGGAGCACTTTTGCCAGGCATAGCGAAATTGAATCGAAGGCTCGGGAGCAGTTGGGTATGGTGCACCCGAGTGACTCACAGGTTCGTATGGTGATGCAATGAGTCAATCAGAAAACAAAGTGTATATTGCTCGTTATAGATTGACGTTGGCGGTGATCTCAATCGCATTTCTGACATTGGTGTGGCGCGCGTTTGATTTGCAGATCATGGAAAAGGATTTTCTACAAAGTGAAGGCAATGATCGCTTTCTAAGGCATATTGAACTTCCTGCTACGCGAGGCGCTTTGCTGGACAGAAATGGAGACCCTCTGGCGGTGAGTACGCCTGTCGCAAGCGTTTATGTAGACCCTCGATTTGTGGTTAAAAATCATGTGGGCTGGGATGGCTTGGCGCAAGTGCTGGGCGTCGACAAAAGAGAAATTTTCGAAAAAATCAGCAATCGTAAAAGTAAAGCTTTCGTATATTTAAAGCGACATGTTCCCCCTGAGGTTGAAAGGAAAGTGCTCGCGTTGAGTGTGCCTGGAGTCGCTACTCAAAATGAATATCAGCGTTTTTATCCAGCCGGAGATGTGTCTGCGCATTTAATTGGTATAACGAATGTTGACGACAAGGGACTGGAAGGTCTGGAGTTGGCGTTTGAAGACGAGCTGGGAGCAAAGCGTGGAACACAGAAGGTTATTAAGGATCGGCTTGGTAATATAGTCGATGAAATTGGCTTGTTAGCGGCACCCGAACATGGAAAAGAAGTGCGGCTAACTCTGGACAAACGACTGCAGTTTCTTGCGTACAGCGAACTGGAGCGGGCAGTCGTTGAAAATAAGGCAACGTCAGGCAGTTTCGTGTTGCTGGATTCTGATAGTGGTGAGGTGCTGGCGCTGGTCAATCTGCCTTCATTTAACCCCAACAACCGATCCAGATTGAGCAGTGAGGCCATGCGTAACCGGGCCGTAGTTGATGTTTTTGAGCCAGGTTCGACCATGAAGCCATTTGCTGTGGCGGCCGCTTTGCGTGAAGAGATGATTAGTCCATCCAGTGTCATCGATACTTCACCCGGGATGCTGGTCGTTGGACGAAATACCATTCGAGATAGCCACAATTACGGCAAGCTAACGGTTTCTCAGGTGCTGATGAAATCGAGTAACGTCGGCGTAAGCAAGATTGCACTGGCACTTCCAAAAGAAAGGCTATGGGAAATGTTTTCCGATGCTGGATTAGGCGAAAGAACACATAGCAATTTTCCGGGTGAAATGACAGGCGTGTTGCCTTTCTTTGGTGAATGGAACGAGGTTGAACAGGCCAGTTTATCTTACGGTTATGGTGTATCGGTAACCGCAATGCAATTGGCAAGGGCATACAGTGTGATCGCCAACGGCGGTACATTGAAGCCGATTACATTCAGGCTGGGTGAGCAACGCCCAGATCTGGAGCGCAGGGTTTTGGAAAAAGAAGTCGCCAGCTATTTGCGCGATATGCTGCGCACAGTCGTGAGTGAAAAAGGAACGGCTAGTCGGGCGGCGGTCAGTGGTTACGCTGTGGCGGGTAAAACGGGCACTGTCAAAAAGCTCGATAAAGAAGGTTATACGGAAGATCAATATGTGGCGACTTTTGTGGGAATGGCGCCCGCGACTAAGCCAAAATTTGTTGCAGTCGTGGTGATAAATCAACCTCGCGGTGAGCAGTACTACGGTGGGTTGGTCGCCGCACCGGTATTTTCGAAAGTGATGGCTTCCGCTTTACGGTTATATAACGTGCCGCCAGATGATATTCCTGGAAGGCCAATCAGAATGGCAAGTATGGAGTTTAATGAATGACGCGAACAGTGCCAATGCCTGAAAAAGCGCTGAACCGCCTGCTGGCGGATTTTACCGTTATAGAGGAAAGGCATCAGGATATTTTGGCGTGTGGTTTGACCCTGTCAAGCGCAGAGGTGGAGCCTGGCTATGTATTCTTCGCATGTCAGGGTGCTAATCGTCATGGGATTGATTATGCAAAGCAGGCTGTCGAAAGAGGGGCAGTGGCTATTGTTGTTGAGCATGTCCGTGGTATAGAAGCGAAGTTGGCTCAGATCCACATACCAACAATTTTGGTTGAAGATTTGACGCGTCATTTAAGCGAAATTGCCGCTCGGTTTTTTGATCATCCGTCTAAGAAGCTGGAAGTAATCGGTGTTACGGGAACAAATGGTAAAACCAGTGTAGCGCAGTTTATCGCACACACTTTGACTGGGTGGGGCGGTAGATGTGCTGTACTGGGGACGCTCGGTAATGGGTTATGGGGTCAGTTAAGTCCCGCTACGCACACCACTTCAGATGCCATCACGACGCAGCGGCACATCTATGAGGCGTTGTTCAATGGAGCTCAGTATGTGGTTATGGAAGTTTCGTCACACGCATTGGATCAGCATCGTGTGGCGGCTGTAGATTTTGATATTGCCGTGTTTACCAATCTAACTCGCGATCACCTGGATTATCACGGAACAATGGAAAGCTACTCCGAAGCAAAGAAGAAGCTTTTTCTTATGGAATCAGTTAAGTGCGCCATCATCAATGGCGACGACGCATTTGGGGTACAGCTTGCTCAATCGCTCGTCAATACAAAACAAATACTCAATTACACCGTTGCGGGTGCGAGTGAAAAAATTGAAAGCAATGTAATCATGCTTTTGCTAGAAAGACTTCATGTCAACGGGATGTCGGTTCGTGTCACCTTTAACGGAAAGTCAGTAACTTTCGACTGTGAACTACTAGGGCGTTTTAACGTATCAAACCTGGCGGCTGTGATTGGAGTTTTATTGGCGAAAGATATTGCGTTGTCTGATTTGCCTGCCCTTTTTTCCGGTATCAAGGCCCCCAAAGGTAGAATGGAAAAGTTTGGTGGAGTCAACCAGAAGCCTTTGGTTGTGGTGGACTACGCACACACGCCTGATGCGATCCGACAGGCATTGATCAGTTTGCGCGAACATACAAAAGGGAGTCTGTGGATCGTCTTTGGTTGTGGTGGAGATAGAGACAAGGGTAAAAGACCATTGATGGCTCAGGCCGCAATTGAATTGGCGGATCATATTGTTGTTACCGACGATAATCCCAGATCGGAAAATCCTGAAAGGATTGTGGCTGATATTCTCTGCAACTTGAAGCGCGATGACAAGGTCGAGATTATACACGATAGACAGGCTGCCATTTTTAGCGCAGTGAATCGAGCTGTTGCAGAAGACGCTGTTTTGGTTGCTGGCAAAGGGCATGAGGACTATCAGATTGTAGGAAATGAGCGACTTCGATTTGTGGATCAAGAAGTGGTTGAGTCTGCTTTGGAGGCTGCATAAACGTGGCGGTACTGTCAAAAACAATGAACTCTGTTGCATCCGTCTTGGGTTCAAGTCTTATAGGTGTAGATGTTCCTTTTTCGACTGTATCAACTGATACTCGAAGCTTGGAACAAGGTGCCTTGTTTGTGGCTTTATCCGGACCAAACTTTGACGGTAACGATTATGTAAATATTGCTGGAGAAAAGGGTGCCGTCGGGGCAGTTTTGTCTCGTGATGTTGAAACAGGCTTGCCGTATGTTGTGGTTTCTGACACCAAAAAGGCAATCGGTATTTTGGCGTCTGCATGGCGTAAGAACTTCGAGATGCCACTGATTGGCGTGACGGGTAGCAATGGCAAGACTACTGTCAAAGAAATGTTAAAAAGCATTCTTTCTCAGCAGGGGAAGGTGTTGGCAACGAAAGGAAATCTCAACAATGATATTGGGCTGCCACTGACTTTGTTTGAGTTGAATTCAGATTGTGACTATGCGGTGATAGAGATGGGTGCAAATCATCCAGGTGAAATTGCTTACCTCGCCGACATTGCAAAACCGGATATCGGAGTGGTTAGCAATGCGGGTACAGCCCATTTAGAAGGTTTCGGATCCAGAGAAGGAGTGGCGCGCGCCAAAGGTGAATTGTTCATGGCCCTTGGTAAGGGTGGTACGGCGATTATCAATCGCGATGATAAATTCAGTGATTTGTGGATGAGTGTGTGTTCGTCTAAAAAATTGACCTTCGGTATTGAGTCTGAATCTGCAGATTTTCGTGCTTCCGATATATCGCTTAACGCGGGCGGATCTAGCTTTGATTTGAATTATAACGGCGAATCTGTATCAATCGAATTGGCGATACATGGTCGACACAATATCATGAATGCTTTGGCGGCAAGTGCTGCGGCCAGCGCCGCTGGGATTTCCCTTAGACAGGTTCAGGCAGGCTTGGCAGAGTTTAGACCGGTAGGGGGTAGACTAAAATCGACCCTTGGATATAAGGGATGCAATGTTATAGACGATGCATACAATGCCAATCCTGAATCCATGTTTGCGGCGATCAATGTATTGTCTGAGCTGGACGGGGTAAAAATTCTTGTCATTGGAGATATGTTTGAGTTGGGGGCATCGGCTGACGAAGGCCATAAAAGCGTTGGCAAATACGCAAAAGAAAAAGCGATTGATCACCTGTTTTGTTTGGGTGAAAAAAGCAAATTGGCATGTGAGGTATTTGGAGCAGGGGCGAAACATTATTCAGAATTAGATAAATTGGTTTCGGAGTTAAAAAGCATTTTAGAGGCTGGTACAACAGTGCTTGTGAAGGGTTCTCGAGGTATGCGCATGGAGCGTGTGCTGAACGAAATTGTGTGAACTTTCGATTAACAGGATTTTAGCCAAGGAAGATTAGTAAATGTTGTTAGCGCTCGCAGAATACCTATCGCAATTTCATAGTGGATTCAACGTATTCCAATATCTAACGTTGCGTACGATATTAGGTGTTTTAACTGCATTGGTTATTGCTTTTTTAGTCGGTCCTTCTGTTATTAGAAAATTGAGCACCAACCAGAAGAAAGGTCAGCCGATACGAAATGATGGACCTGAGACTCATTTTGCCAAGGCGGGTACGCCGACTATGGGGGGTGCGCTTATACTGGTCGCTATGACCATAAGTACCCTTTTGTGGGCCGATCTTAGTAACCGTTATGTGTGGGTCGTGTTGCTGGTGACGCTTTTCTTTGGTTGTATCGGTTTTCTGGATGATTATATCAAGCTAATAAAACATGATCCCAAGGGATTGCGTTCAAGATCGAAATATGGATTACAGACTATTGGTGGCCTTGCTGCTGCGATCGTTTTGTACAAGACCGCACAGCTTCCGGTCGAAACGCAGCTTATATTCCCGTTTTTTAAAGATGTTGCGCTGGATTTAGGAATGTTTTTCGTTGTTTTTAGTTATTTTGTAATTGTCGGTTCTAGCAATGCTGTGAATCTGACGGATGGCTTGGATGGTCTCGCCATACTTCCCACGGTGATGGTGGCAGGCGCATTAGCTATTTTGGCCTACGTCGCTGGCCATGCGAAGTTTGCGGATTACTTGTCTATACCTTTTGTCCCCGGCTCGGGTGAAGTCGCTGTTTTCTGTGGTGCGATCGTAGGAGCAGGGCTAGGCTTTCTTTGGTTCAATGCCTACCCGGCCCAGGTCTTTATGGGGGATATCGGCGCATTAGCGTTGGGTGCCGCCCTTGGTGTTGTGGCTGTGGTGGTGAGACAGGAACTGGTCCTCTTTATTATGGGTGGCGTGTTTGTGATGGAGACTCTGTCCGTCATGATACAGGTTGCCTCGTTCAAGTTAACGGGTAAACGTGTATTTAAAATGGCTCCTTTGCATCATCACTATGAATTGAAGGGTTGGCCAGAGCCACGAATTATAGTTCGATTTTGGATTATAACCGTCATTTTGGTTTTGTTTGGATTGGCAACGTTAAAGATTCGCTAAGAGTAACTATGAAAGTTATGAGTAAGAAAGAAACTATTGTTGTGCCAAAGCATCCGACTGTCGTGGTTGGGCTGGGGGCAACGGGTTTGTCTTGCGTAAAAT
>JAOUPJ010000392.1 GCA_029879945.1 Gammaproteobacteria bacterium | reverse complement strand
CGTCTTATCGAAAAGGTGAAGAAAGGCGGTAAAGGAAACTGGACCCAGGTCACCGGCGGTGTACCCATGCCTCCGTACTCCCCCCGCGTTTCCGACGGAGACATAGAAACGCTAGTGGATTTCGTGTTGTCGCTTTAATAAATCTGACTGGCCAAATAATAATAGTACCCAGATTCGAGCGGTCTCTTGACCGCTCTTTTTTTAGGTACGGTCCATGCGTGCTACTCTTAGGAAGAGCATTTGATTGTGGTGAGGGAATACCATGCGAGCCTTGATTATTGAAGACGAGCCGGAACTGCGTGAGCAACTTGCGGAGGCGTTGCGCAAGCAGGGCTACGCAGTCGACGTGGCGGCGGATGGAGAAGAAGGCCATTTCCTGGGGTGTGAATATGATTATGATATTGCCATCGTTGACATCGGTTTACCCAAGCTGACTGGACTAGAGGTCATCCAAAAATGGCGTAATACTTCCAGACGATTTCCGATTCTCATTCTTACCGCCAGAGATCGATGGCAGGAGAAAGTGGAAGGATTGGAAGCAGGAGCCGACGATTACCTGGTCAAGCCGTTTCATCAAGAGGAATTGTTGGCGCGGTTAAAGGCTCTGGTTCGGCGGGCCACAGGGCAAGTCAATAATACAATTCAGTGCGGGCCGATAAGCATCGATACCTATGCCCAAACCGTATCTCTCGAAGGAAATCAGGTCGATTTTACGGCCTATGAATATAATACGTTGGAATACCTTGTGGTACATCGACCCAAGGTTATTTCGAAAACAGAGTTAGTCGAGCATCTCTATGATCAGGACTATGATCGTGATAGCAATGTCATCGAAGTATTCATCAATCGACTACGAAAAAAGCTAGACCCTTCCGGTACACTCAATCCGATAGAAACCTTGAGAGGACGAGGCTATCGATTTACGCTGGATTGCGAACAGTAATCATGTCACTAAGCAGACGTGCCTTACTCTCTGTTCTCATTGTGATGAGTATTTTTTTATCCATCACTGCGTATATCCTGGATAATCAATTTAAGAAATCGACGGAAAAATCCATTCAGGGTCGCCTTGAAAACGTGATCTATATACTGATCGCGGCAACTCAGCAATCCAAATTAGGTGATCCGGTTTTGCAAAAAACTGTCGCGATACCGCAATTGGATCAATCCAGCTCTGGCCTTTATGCGCAACTCACTGATAACAACAATGCCTATATTGGCATTCACCTTCTTTGGGGGGTAATGTGTTTCTATCTGAGTCTTTACCTGATATTGCAAAATTCAAATTCGATAGGCGCGTCGATCACGCTTTGGGTGAACTGTTTGTCGTGCGCTTGGGTATTTCATTCGATCCGACTCGAAAGGGAAAGATATTTACCTATCATGTGGCAGAAAGCGCCAGTATTTTTTACGAGGAGATCTATGGTTTCAGAAAAAATCTGATTACTTGGTTTGTATTCCTCGCGTTAATTATGATGGGGACTGTTGCAGTGACACTCAGCGGTGCTCTATCTCCGGTGCGCAGGGCTGCCCAGGAAATAAAGGCGGTAGAGCAGGGCAAGCAAAATCGTATGTTGGAACATTACCCGAATGAGATTTCCGTGCTCACGGAAAATCTCAATCAGCTTATCGCCTCCAATCAAAATCAACTTGAAAGACAATCTAATGCCCTTTCCGATCTTGCTCATAGCTTAAAAACGCCGTTGGCGACAGCAATTGCTACGGTAGAGAACGAAACAATGGACTTGATACATAAACAGAATGTTCTGGAACAGATGGACACCATTAACTCGGTTATAGAGTATCAGCTAAAACGGGCGCAAACTAAAGGCAAGGTCCATTTATCGCAGCCTATAGCGGTTTTTTCTATCGTCGAAAAAGTAGTGAAAAGCTTAAAGAAAGTGCATTCAGACAAAAATCTTAGAGTATGCACGGAGATCGATCATGATCTTAGCGTTAAATGTGATAAGGGCGATCTCTATGAGTTGTTTGGCAATCTATTAGACAACGCTTTTAAATGGGCGCGATCCACGGTAGGCATAAAAGCGGTGTTGCAGGAATCGAAATTAACAATCACTGTACAAGACGATGGACCCGGAATAGACGGAGTGCTGGCAGAAAATGCCTTCGAACGTGGCGTCAAAAGTGATACTGTGCGAGGGGGTAGCGGAATCGGCTTGGCGGTGGTGGCGGATATTGTGAGTGCCTATTCTGGACATATTGAAACTAAGAATCTCAATCCCTGCGGCTTGGAAATAACGCTAAGTTTATTTCAATAGTTCGAAGAGCCCAAAGGCCCCGCAACCGGGGCCTTGATATAGGAGAGAATTAAAACTTCATGCCTGCTTGAAGGCCTAAAAACATATTTGTTTTTTGGGAGCTGCCATTGGTATCTGTGAAGACTTCGTTCTCGGCGTTGATGAAGGAAAACTCTCCTCGTAGATATGTCTTCTTATCGAAATTCTTAGTTGGAGTAACCGTGATGGACCAGGCCTTATCAATGGGGAGATTGGTGTAGGCATAGATCCCACTGGTGCCGTCTTTTACATATTCAACCCTGATTGGCGTATCCAGGCCTGAAATATCCGTTTTTGTATAGAGCGCCAACCCCGTAGCCTTGCTGTCGACGCCAGGCAAGGAAATATCATGGGAAATACTATTTACGTTTACACTAATTGGTAAATTGCCAGATTTCATCGTGATGGTTGCCTCGATAATCTGAATACCGTCTTTTTCGTCGTAGATCTGCGCTACGTAGTCCAGATTCCCTGCTCTACCGCTAGCGCCAAAAGCACCCGCCTGTCTTAGTCCTCCACCGTTGGTGAATTCTCCATAGAAGGAAATGTCGCCCGCCTCAGATGAGTAGCGTATGCCACCGTAGGTTGTGGG
>JAOUPJ010000391.1 GCA_029879945.1 Gammaproteobacteria bacterium | reverse complement strand
TACTAGGCACAGTGCAATGGGGCTAAGGTAGTGTTTCATCAGGTAGAAATTGATTCCGAAAATTTCGGTCTGAAATAACTAAACAGCGCGGGTAGAATAAGCACCGCGATGAGACAGCTTACCATCATATAGGCCGCAACGAAATATCCCAATTTCGCGTGGGGTGGAAACTGGGAAGTAAATAGCACAGCAAATCCGACCGTGACGACAAAGGCATTTAACACGATGGTTCGACCTGCACTACGCTGAGTGGCAGCGGTGGCCGTTTCATGGTTATTGCCTAATCTGCGCTCGGCACGGTAACGGAAAACATAATGTACGGCGTAGTCCACCCCGACGCCAATGGCAATGCCAGCGGCCAAAGCCGTCGATACATCTAGGGGGATGCCGAGCAGGCCGGCGAATCCGGCGACAATCAGCGTAGAAAATGTCACCGGAATGATCACATAGATCCCTGCAACAAATGACATAAATATAATCGCCGCGAGAATTAATATTCCTATCTTGGACAATACGATCGCCGAAGTCTGGCTTCCAATCAATAGATCTGCCCACACATAGGAATTATTCGCCGAACCTGCATAGTTGACCTTCACACCAAGCCCCTGGAACTCTTTATCTACGAAGTTTTTAACCTCGTCAATTATCACCTTTAGGTCTTTGGTATGATCTGTCTGGATTGCGATGCTGACTAGGCCTTGCTTATAATCAAAGTCCACTACCTGATCCAGTAGTTCAGGTGTACCCGATACGGAGAACAGATATAGATATTCAGCAATCTGTTTCTGTGTCTGTGGAAGAACATTATAAGCGAGATCACCAGCATGTAGATTCTTGTTCATGTTTTTGACGTAATCGACCAGCGACAGAGAATCGCCCACTTTTGGAAGAGTCGCAGCGAACTCCTGCAGTTTACCTATCTTGCCCAATAAAATCGGGTCTTTGAATCTATCTTTCTGATCAGACTCTATCACCACGTTCAAGAATGTAGTACCTGAAAAACGTTCATTGAGCATATCTGTGGATTTGGCGACCTCGCTCTCCTCATTGAAATCACTCATCCAACTTGAATCGACATACAAACGTGAGGTTCCAAGGAGTGCCCCAACAATCAGAACTAAGGCAATCACGATTCCCAGCCCCCTATTCTTATTGATCCAGTCACCTGTTCTCGTCAGGACCCAAGCGAGGCGACTTTGTTCCTGGTAGACCCGCATCGCCCTTTTACGCGCCAGATAGGAACCTATTTTGGGCTGCATAACAGTCAACAAGGCAGGGATCAATGTAACCGTAACCAGCCAGGAAAAGAGTATTCCCAGCATGGCAAAAATGCCAAAAACCTTAAACGGAGGCATTTCAGCAAAAATTAAAGCAAGAAAGCCGATGGCTGTGGTCACAGAGGTCGTAATAAGCGGCATACCCAGCTTGTCCATTGTAGATGACACAATTTCTTTTGAAGAGCGCTGTGGGTTGGGTAAGACTTCGTCGTAGTAAGCCCCGAGTAGATGGACTGCATCGCCTATCCCGACTGCTACAAGTATCACCGGCAGCATAGTAGAAATGGTGTACATGGGAATGTTTAACGCAGCCATCAGACCCAAGGTCCATATGATCGCGCATGCCATGACTGTGATAGGTAAGAATGTACCGCGGAGGGTCCGAAAGATAGCAAATAGCACCAGGCCCATCACGGCGATAATCATGGGAACCATAATTTTGATGTCTTCCATGGCAAAGAGTCCGGAAGAAACCTCTATAACTGGTCTACCTGCGAGATAGAAAGTATCGTTGCTTTCTTTTGTGGCTTCCGCCTGCTGCTCAGAATTGCCAGACGGAGCAGTTTGAGTCAGATCAGAATTTTTCTCATCCGATTTAGTAGTCTCTTTTGTACCGCCCCCCCAATTGGCTGAATCACCGCCCCAGTCCTTTTTGCCGCTCCAATTGCTTGAACCACCGCCCCAGGCTCCGCCCCAACCTTGACCTGATTCAGCGGCCAAAATGCCTTTAATCTGGAAATAGGTCTGATAACGATTGGCGATACCTTCTTTCAGTTTGGCACGTATCATAGTCGCACTTCCATCTGCTGAAACGATATTTCCAACAAACAGGTCTGCGTTGTCATAGATTCTCTTCTTGAGCGCTTCGATTTCGTCTTCGGTTTGCGGAACCTCTGACATAAGGAATACTGAACCAATGGAGGCTTCGTCTCCACGGAAGAGGCTCGAGGTAGCAATCGATACCACGTCGCCTTTACGAAGATTTATTACCCCTTCCAGTGCGCTCACCTTATCGGCAACACGCTTAACTCGGGCTAGTGTGTCTTTATTAAAGATACCGTCTTTATCATTGACAATACCTATAATGACTTGGCTTTTAACTCCAAAGGTATCATCCACCTTTTCATCGTAGAGGATGGCTTCATGCCCCTTAGGCAAGTAGACCCGGGCGTCTGTCTCCCAATAGAGCTTATTTAGTTGGGAACCAAGGGCACCCGTAAGGACAAGAGCTAGAATAATTATCGTTTTTGGAAATCGAATTCCCAGTGAATAGACTAATTTTAACATATTGATTTTCTCCGAGTATATTCAACACCTTGGCGCTTAAGCTCGGCTTATGGGGCGCTAGAAATTGTATTTAAAATTAACAAATATCCTACGGTTGTCCTTAAAGTTTCCGACGAATCTGGCTCGTTGCTCTATGTCTTTACCACCGGACGGATCATCGACGTCTCTTTTTCGGCCAAACTGTGTGGAAGCACCAGCAAATACATCTAATCCCGCCTCAACCTGGAATCGGTCTGTGATATTGAACGTAAATTTGGGCTTCGCATAGAACTCGTTGAAATTATAAAAGTATATAAAGAGCATGGAGAAGTTGGCCGAAATTTTTCTCAAGGGC
>JAOUPJ010000109.1 GCA_029879945.1 Gammaproteobacteria bacterium | reverse complement strand
GAAAACAGGTTCTGGCATTCTGTTTTGCGGGCGTTGCGAAAAATTAGGCAAATCTCCCTTACTTATAATAACCGTCGCATCCAGATCCTCTTCCAGGGAGTAACTGCCAGCGCTTGCAGTCATCGTCTGTGGTATAGACGGACTGGGCGTACTACCCGCACCAATGATGACAGTCTTTTCCAAATCATCTTCAAGCGGCAGACTTGCACGCTGTGAACCAGACATAATGATGGTTGCATCCAGGTCTGCAGGAGGACTCGCTGAAATCGAGGGCGTGTAAGCTTTCATCGAGGGCGGTGCTTGCTGCACACCCAACGCTGGCCTCGCGGCTTCCGCCTTGGGGTAGCTCTGAGCGGTGGTGTTGGGTGCTACCAAGTCGCCATTGCTACTTGCATTCAAGATGCGATTAACCCAGTCTGAGTCGGAAATCAAATCTTCCAGGGCCTTTCGCAAATCGCTATCCAAATCCCCTTGGGCAGCGTGCGCAACCGGGACTGGATTCACTTCAAAACCGGCACCCTGCAAAGAATCAATCTGCTGTTCCAAAAGGGCAATCAGGTTTTCGATCTCCGAAATATACTGTGCGCGTTCAACTTGTTGTTGACTGGTGCACCAACTTACCAGAGTCGGTACAAATTGATCCCAACACAGCTGCACTTGCTGAGAAACGGATTCTTCTCTGGGGTTGTATCTTAGATTGCTGATTGTGAGGGGAAGACGAGCATAGTTCACGCCCAAGGGATTGTTTCCAATTTCCTTCAATACCGAATCCAACGCACTTTGAGACAAAGTAGAATTTTGCACAAAAAACCGCAGTAACAAATTTCCAAGACGAGCTAAACTGTATCCCGCAGGAGCGCTGACTTCTTTTTTTTCGTTTGCTTCAGCAGCAATATAAAGCAAATCCAGGTAAGGCAGATATCTCAGCGTTCTAAAATGAATGAGTTGAACATCATCAATCAGTTCATTGCTTAATAGGACCCTGATCTCGTCATCATTCACGCTCTCCACTTCAAAGCCAAACTGCTTAGGCGGCTCAAACCCTTCCTCCTTACCAAAGGAAAGCACGCCTTTGGATTGTGGAAGCAAATGTTCAACACCACTCGATTTATTCTTTTTGATAGCAAGCTTTACGAGCGCTATGCCTTCTTCTTTTTCGATAGAAGTGATGCTCACTCTAACTTTGTATTCACTCGGCGCAACGGCTGTTGTTTCGGAAGCTGATGCTGTTGTGTTATTTTGCTCGGTAATGGGCAGTAACTGCAGTTTGGCCCGCCACTGCGGATCACCTTTATCGGCATCCAGTCTGAAACGAAAATTCTGAATCTCCAGATCTTCATCGAGCATGAGCCCCAATTGAAACCGGTCTAGGTACTGCGAAAGCATTTTCAAACTGGCATTCAGTTTCCCTTTGAGAACATCTGTAAGACCCATGTCCTCAAACTCCATCAGATTCACTTGTGCAAGGTAGTCGGACGCAGTCTTGGTACCATAATTACTATCTTCCGCGCCTGTCAATATCTGATGAGGATTGGCTCCACCTAAGAGTGCAGCATAATGCAGCATGGTAAGGGGGTAGATGGGAAAAATATGTGCAGCGGCGTTTTCCGTAGTAATCGGAATAGCTCGTTGCAATACGGGCGCGTTTTGAGTTTCCTCACCCCTCGAACTGTAACAGGAGTTACGTTCCTTACAGGTCGCACAGGAAAATCTCTCGTTAAAACTTTGATTGGCCTCGAATGCAGTGGGATACTCGCTCACAATCTCTGTTGAAAGAGCGCGGCCCTCCAGGACTGACTCCCTGGAATCCCCACAGTGTGAGCACGACCATGCACGGTCAGCGGTTTTCTTGGAAAGAGAACCCTGACCACAAGATGGACAGGCTAATTGAAAAAATTCGTCCTCATGCCCACAGTAAAAAAACGGGGCCAGACTATTTTGAGACGAGCTTGAAAACCCGATTGATTCATATCTATCGTGTTTTAGACATTCCTTGATCTGCGCCAGTTTCGCAGTCGCAACACTGCTCTGATTTTCAAACGCCAGGACTACTGTGTTCATCACCGGCGCGGAACCCACAGACATGCGAGCCAGTATGGACGGTGCCCCTAAAGCAGAATCCATTGAAACAAAAGGGTGTGATGCAAGCTGGCCGGTCGATTTGGAAACTGAAGAACGCAAAGGGTCCAGTTTCACCTGGAAGGAATTTCCATCAAATAGAAGGCTTTCTAGTCTTTTCGTCATTATCTCCGCCCAGTTCGATAAACGAGTTTACCCGTCTCGTTCCACTACAAAGACATGCCGAGAGAATGGCCTACGAGAGTTACCTAGAAAGATCGCTGTAGCACTTGAGAACCTTGGAGTTATTGACTTTGCTCAAGTGGCGTTACTGCCGCTTCTTCCTTTTTTATCCCTGCGACATAACCTTATTTTATTATTCTGTCTCTTGACCCAATTGAGGGTCGAGCCTCAATTATAAACAGTTCGCGGGCGATGTCACGTCTCATGTTGACAAAAAGCTTAAATGAATATCCTTAAACCTATGAATATTGTTTGGTAGCGATCAATATTTAACCATTTAAGATTTTAATTATATTCTCGCCGCTACGATATGAGAAATCTCATCATCCGTTAACACGATTGGATTTGTCTTCATGCTATTGCCGCGCGAATTGGCTACTATTTGATCTAATTTTTCTTCAGTCACGCCGAATTTTTTTAACACTGGCAATTTCATGTCTTCGGTCCACTGCCTGAATAGGAAAACCAGATTATCCAGGCGTTCGGTTGCGGAGCCTGCTTCTACAAGATAGCTTGCTGCATGGGCGTATTTTTTTAAGGCTAACCCTTGCGGGTCCCTGCCCCGCAAGGCCTGAATATTCACGGCGGTCGCCTCGGCCAGCAGAGTGCCACACGCCACGCCATGCGGAATCGGAAAAAAGGCGCCCAGTGGTGATGCCAGACCATGGACAGAACCCAACCCAGCTTGCGCCAGTGTAATGCCTGATAGCAAAGAGGCGTATGCCATCTGGGTCTGTGCCTCTTTTGCACTGGCCCCTTTTTCATACCACTCAATCAGGCCCTTGCGCACAGCAGTCAATCCACTCAAGGCCAAACTATCGGTAAACGGATTGGCCCGGGTTGAAACATACGATTCCAAAAGTTGTGTCAGGGCGTCCATGCCGTTGGCCGCTATCAATGCAGGCGGGCAGGTCTCCAATAATTCGGGATCGACGACCGCGTAACGCGCGATAAGCTGATCGCTACGAAATGACTTCTTATAACCATCCTCGCCCTGCACACTGAGCACCGCGTTTTTAGTGGCCTCGCTGCCGGTTCCGGCCGTTGTGGGCACCGCGATGAAAGGAACAGCGGGGCCCTCATAGGGCAGCTCAGGCCCCACCCCTTCCAGATAATCTGTTACTGGTCGCCCTAGCCGCAACAGCCCCGCCACGGCCTTCCCGGCGTCCAGGGCACTCCCCCCACCGATGGCAATGACGACATCTATTTTGGCGTTGGAAAATTCTGCTACGACTTCGTCCACCCATACTGGACTGGGTTCGCCTCGTATCTGACACAGCGAGACGTGTACGGCGTTGGCCTGCCAATGTTGTCGCAACCAGGCCCAGTGCCTGGATTCCAGAAAAGACTTGCCACCTGCGACCAACAATACATTGCTACCAAACTGACCGGCAATCTGTGGGAGCCGACTAAAGCTCCCCGATCCAAACTCTATGGCAGGGAGTCTGGCGATGGAAAAAGGGGTAATCATGCAGGCTCGTCGACAGTTACTTTGGGAAACAGTCCGGTAAAAGGCATGCCCTGACGCGGGGCGGCCATCCAGTCTGCCACTGTTTCACGCCACGCAATATAGTGCGCGGTTTCTTTGTGTCTAGCCGCCGCATCTGCATCCACATAGGCCTCGTAGAGCGCAAACTTACTCGGATCAGCATCCGATTGAAGAATATCAAATCGGCAATTACCGGTTTCCTGGATTGATGCCTTGTGATTTTTTTCCGTCTCACGGATGAATTCGTCTACGTGTTCGGGTTTGACGTGTACAGCGACTATGGTGACATGCATGACAATCTCCCAATTGGCGTTGAACACAAGACGCAGTTCAGACAGGTATTGCTGCGAGAACATTATGTTCAATGGACTAGTAATGTGTGATAAACAGGATTCGAAACCATGTTACCACGACCTGCCCTTAAACCAAAAAATTGGGGGTGGTAACAAATTAGTCCTAAAAAAAAGCCTCTCACGAGGAGAGGCTTCAAGTGATTTGTTTAGCAGGCGTTTCGCCTATCTAAACAAAAATATTATTTTCTGCGACGAAGACCAGCCAGACCCAAAAGACCCAGACCCATCAAGCCTAGTGTGGCAGGGGCAGAGACTTTGGTAGGTGGTTCGCAAGAAGGGTTAGTTGGCTCGCAAGGAGGTGGAGTGCAATCGGTACAATTTTGGTACTCCGCGTCATGCGAAAAAGGTGCGAACGCATACACCAGATTTTTATCGATAGCAGTGCTGCCTACATCGTATATGCCATCACCAAACACAGTGAATAGATCAAAGTGCACGCCCTCAACGCCGGCTGCGAGTGAGAGCACATCGATATCAAATGTATGCGTATAACCTTGACCACTACCGGTTTCCCCTGGCTGTTGATCTACGATCAGGCCTTTTGTGGTGGGGTCAAATACGAATTCATAGATTTCGAAATAGGTGGGATAAACGCCATGTGGAGACAAGCTATTGAGATCTTCTACGGGAGGCGTTCCATAGCCCGAACCCACCAGTGATACTGATGGTCCACCTGTCAGCGAAATACCAAACGCTGGATCGGTGGTAGTTCCTGGAATCGCGGAAGCCACCAGATAGGCAGTCATTACATTGGCTGCGCTATCCCAAGCGTAGTCACCATTGCCACCATCATCAAGCGTGGCATTTGCGTATGCATTCAGCGTGAATGAATCGCTAGTGGTCACCCATGTAGACGTGGTTGTGTCGTACACCCAATCACCTGAGCCATTTCCCAGTTGTAAAGCGGGTAAAGCGAACGCTGTTCCCACACAAAACGAACTGGCAAACACTGAGGCGATCAGTAGTTTGAACAATTTTTTCATTTTTCCTCATCCTTCGTGAAAGGTTTTAGATTAATTGTTTTGCCCATCCTTTCAAGAAGATCCCGCAGGCAAATTTGAGGCCACCAATGTTTCTCATTGATAGTATTGAATTTATTGGGTATTCCTTCGATTCGCCTGCACAAAGATGTAAACAATACCGACAGGTCAGAATTTCAACACCGCACCACATTAAAAATAAATCAAATTATTTCAACATGTTAGAATGTGCTCTCGAATCAATCCTAATATAGCAAGACCCGAAGCGTAAGCAATACCGACAAAAATCGAGATCTTGCCTATTTTCGATTCAACAGACGCAATCGCAGGGCATTGAGCTTGATAAATCCCGCTGCATCGGCCTGATTATACGTGCCGCCATCGTCTTCAAACGTGGCGATATTTGCGTCGAAAAGGCTGTCATTTGCAGATTCACGACCGAGCACGCTTACTGAACCCTTGTACAGTTTCAAGCGCACTTGTCCATTGACCCGTTGCTGTGAAGTATCGATAAGGGCCTGCAGCATCAGTCGCTCGGGAGACCACCAGAAACCGTTATAGATCAGATGCGCATACCGGGGCATGAGCTCATCTTTCAGATGGGCAGACTCTCGGTCCAAAGTAATCGATTCAATCGCGCGATGGGCCTTCAACAGAACGGTACCGGCGGGTGTTTCATAGCAACCGCGAGATTTCATGCCCACAAAACGATTTTCCACAATGTCGGCCCGGCCGATGCCATGGGCACCCGCAATTTTATTGAGCGTAAGCATGAGTTCCGCCGGAGAGAGTCGCTTGCCATCCAGGGCAACCGGGTCACCCTTTTCGAAATCGATAGTCAGGATCTGGGCCTGATCCGGAGCCGCCTCGGGTGAGACGGTCCAGCGCCACATATCTTCTTCCGGAGCCGCGCCTGGGTCTTCCAACACACCGCCTTCATAAGAGATATGCAGCAGATTGGCATCCATGGAATAGGGAGACTGTTTGCCCCTTTTTTGCTCGATAGGAATGCCATGCTGTTCCGCATAGGAAAGAAGTTTTTCTCGGGAATTCAGGTCCCATTCACGCCAGGGGGCGATGACCCTTACATCAGGCTTCAGGGCATAGTATCCCAACTCGAAGCGCACCTGGTCGTTACCTTTGCCCGTCGCACCGTGGGAGACGGCATCGGCACCCGTTTCATTGGCAATCTCAATTTGACGCTTGGAAATCAGCGGCCGTGCGATAGAGGTACCCAGCAAATACTCCCCTTCGTACAAAGTATTGGCCCGAAACATGGGGAATACAAAATCCCTGGCAAATTCCTCTTTCAGGTCATCGATATAGATTTCAGAAACACCCATTTTCTGGGCCTTGACCCGAGCGGGCTCCACTTCTTCGCCCTGACCAATGTCCGCAGTAAAAGTAACCACTTCACACTGATACTCGTCCTGCAACCATTTGAGAATAATGGAGGTATCCAGTCCCCCCGAATATGCCAATACGACCTTTTTGACCTGACTCATGCCCGATTCCTAGTGAGATTAATAAGGAGCGCTATTCTAGCGAAACTGACGAGAATTTTCCCCTGGATTTGGGGAATAGGGAGAGGGGATTTGAGGAAGGACGCATGGTCCCCACACCATGCGTCCTTCTGGTAGACACGTAGGCTAGTTAAAACCAGCCCACAACTTCAGTCTACACAAAGTCGCTAAGCGAAAACAGTGTTTTCGGGTATTTTCCATGCCTGTGACAGGGTTAAAAACCCGCTTATTTACGTGATTATATCTTTCCTGACAGGCATCAAGTAGAAAGGCTCCCATCCCGATATGATAAGGACTAAAGCGAGAATGTCGAATGGAGTTAGATATGGCCCTCCCAGCAGAAAAACCAGCGATACGCCCCCAATTACTCCTGGTGGATGATGACCCACGAATCATGTCTATCACCATGAAAAATCTACAGATATCCGGTTTTGACGTGACCAAGGCGAAAACCAATGCCATGGCCCTGGCCGAGTTACGTGCCAAACAATACGATCTGATCCTGATTGATCCCAATCTGAACAAGGCCTCCGGTTTTGAATTGATGGAAATGATCAATGTGGATAAAGATCTGGGTGGTATCCCCATGATCATGCTAACCGGCCTAAAGGCAAAACAATCCGTTCAACGCTGTTTGCATCTGGGCGCGGCCGCTTATGTACTCAAACCATTCAAGCCCGATGTATTGGCCCAACACATACAACGCACACTAAAACTCAATGACAAGAACGAAGTCAATCAGACTGCAGCTCAAGAAAGGAAGGAAAAGAGTAACTCCAGAGCCCAGTCCATCCAAAAGATCATGCTTAAGCTGCAGGAAGGAAAAATCGAATTTCCAACCCTGCCCGAGGTGGGTCTGAAGTTGATTGAACTAATGAAGGACGAAGACGTTTCGTTTAACGAAGTCAGTGATCTCATCGAACGGGAGCCCGGCATATCCACAAAACTGATCAAGGTTGCCAACTCCAGCGCCTACGCCAGCGGTAAAGCAGTGTCCTCTACCAAAGAAGCGATTATGAGACTAGGCATGCAGCACACCATGAACACGGTGCTGCTTATCGTGAATTCAACGGTCTTTGAAATAAAGAGCGATCTGTTGGCCGGTATTCAAAGAGATCTGTGGAAACACGCGATCACCGTCGCCGTTTATGCCAAGTACATCGGTAAAGAGATTGGCTATTCCAGACCAGACGCCATGTTTGCCCTTGGGCTCTTGCATGATGTGGGCAAGGTAATGCTATTACGGGTGATGCAGGATATGCCAGAAGACAAAGTCAGCCAGAACGTTGAGGCAATCAATGCCACCATGGCCAATCTACACACCCAGTTTGGCCCCATGCTATTACAAAAATGGAAGTTTACCAACGATTTTGTGGAAGTGGCCAAATACCATCACGAAGCACCCAATATTAACAAGCATTCAAAGGCCGTGTTGATCGCCTCCTTTGCAAACGTGGTGGCCCATGAATACGAAAACGGCTTGAGCGAATCCAGTATCGAGACCATTTCCCAGTTTCCTCATTTTGAGATTCTTAAACTCAAGAAGCAGTCTTTTGAACGGATTCAGGAATCAGTGTCTACCGAACTCGATGGCTTGCTGAGTATTCTATCTTCCTAATAGAGCCCCAGATGTTTGCGTGCCTCTAACACAGCGCTGAAAAGCTTTCAGGCCGCTTTCTTTGTCTGTGTCTTTGTTATGAGCCAGTCGAAGGCCTGTTGTCTATCATCGAAAACTGCCATAGCGAAAAACTTGGGCTGCAAGAATTGCCCAAGCAAAGGTGTTTTTTTTCTGTGCTTTAGAATTGCAACATATTCCACTTCTTTTGAATTTGCTATCTTGAGTAAGGCAGGAAATGAAAACGAATAGCGATTCTTTCGATTAGCCAAAAGAAAACGGGTAGGAGGATTGGTTTGTTTAAAGATGCCGAGCATTTCATCGATATGATTAGCATCCACTTCTACGCCCTCATCAATGACCGCCTCCATGAGGCCATCACCATGAAAATAGAAGTCACCAAAGGAAGCCCTTATTTTTTCCACGGATTTACCAAGCAATAGTTACTAATTATTAGATCGAATTTTACTGTAAATAATTAAGGCACCTCTACTAAGGTATTACGTGCGTTATATAGAATTTAGAGAAAAATGGATAATTAATTTAGGCGCTTAAATAGAATCTAGCCGTTGAATTTTTTTACTCATTTTAGCGTGTTCGTTCTCAGTGTACGCCCTTTTTTCCTTCATCCCCCATACTACCCCTGGCCAGGCAGGGTCAGTGGTGCGTCTACCGACAATGTGAATGTGCATTTGAGAAACAATATTGCCAATGGTGGCCACATTGATTTTGTCTACCTGCAGTTCATCTTTAAGAAAGCGGGAGTATCGATTTACTTTTTCCAGGCATGTCTGCTGTAGAGAGGGTTCGAGTTGATAGAACTCGGTTTCAGTCGTTTTGGGTACCAATACAATCCAGGGCACCAATGCATTATTCATGAGCAAGACGATGAACTCGTCTTGCTCTTCTATAAGAATACAGTCTTGTTGCAGGCGTTCGTCCAGTTTGAATTCACTCACTGGACTCACACTCATTTCTTCTTTTTGGGCATGTAAATATCGGTACAGGTCCCTTCGGCCACTTCGGTGGCGAAGTTAAAGGTTTCCGATAGCGTGGGATGTGGATGCACCGTGAGTGCGATGTCTTGCATATCACAACCCATTTCCAGTGCCAACACGGCTTCTGCTATCAACTCACCTGCATTCGGTCCGGTCATGGCGGCGCCTATTATTTGATGGCTGGCATCAAATAATACTTTGGTCATGCCTTCGTCGCGACCCAAGGATAGCGAACGGCCACTGGCAGCCCAGGGAAACACACCTTTGTGGTATTCAATTCCTTCGGCCTTGCACTGTTCTTCTGTCTTACCCATCCACGCCACTTCGGGATCGGTATAGGCAACGGATGGAATGGTGCGCGCGTCAAAATGTGACTTGAGGCCGGAAATAACTTCCGCTGCAACCTTGCCCTCGTGCGTGGCCTTGTGCGCCAACATGGGTTGGCCAACCACATCACCAATGGCGTAGATATTCGGCACATTGGTCTTTTGTTGTTTGTCGACGGGGATAAAACCGCGGTCGTCCACAAATACACCGGCCTTGTCGGCATCAATCAATTTGCCGTTGGGTGAACGTCCTATGGCGACGAGCACGCGATCAAAGGTGTCTTGCTCAGGTGCCTTCTTGCCTTCGAAGCTACAAACCAGTCCTTCTTTCGTCGGCTCGATGGCCGTGACCTTGGTATCCAGATAAATATTTTCATAACGACTTTTAATGCGACGCTCCAGAGGACGCACCACATCGCGATCGGCACCGGGAATCAGGCCTGGTGATAATTCAACAATGGTAACCTTCGCGCCCAGGGCATCATAAACAGTCGCCATTTCCAAACCGATAATCCCACCACCCACAACGAGCAAACGCTCAGGAATTTCTTGGATCTCCAACGCATCGGTGGAATCCATGACACGGGGATCATCCCAGGGGATGAAGGGTAGCTTGGTGACACGTGAGCCGGCCGCAATAATACAATTCTCAAATCCAACTACGATTTTCTTACCGTCTTCGGGTGTTACTTCGATGGTGTTGGCCGAGGTAAATTTACCATAACCATGAACGATCTTGACCTTGCGCTGTTTGGCTAATTGTTTAAGCCCACCCGTGAGTTTATTGATGACACCGTTTTTGTGCTCACGCAGTTTATTGATGTCTATCTCAGGCTTCTTAAAATAGACGCCAATCTCTGGAAACTCTGCCGCTTCATTGATAACTTGTGCCGTGTGCAACAGGGCCTTGGACGGGATACAACCCACATTCAAGCAAACACCACCAATACTTTCGTAGCGTTCAATCAGGATCACTTTTTTACCAAGATCGGCTGCGCGAAAGGCCGCGGTGTATCCACCGGGACCAGAACCCAATACGACGACCTCGGCTTGCTCGTCCACATTGCCGGAAAATGTTGCTGCAATAGGCGCAGGTGT
>JAOUPJ010000390.1 GCA_029879945.1 Gammaproteobacteria bacterium | reverse complement strand
ATGCGTTACGCCGCCCGTGAACGGACCTTGCGCCTGTATGAGATGGTTTCCAATAAAGACCCGTTTACCCGAGATGATTTCTGGATGGAGTTCAATCAGTTTGGGAACGAATTCGTGACCAAGCGAATGCGTTTTATGGCTTTGCCCCTTACGGCAGACGAAAAGGCGATGCTGAAAAATCAACGTAAACTCTCCAATATCACCGTACCATTCCAAAAAAAGGTTGTCGAGTTGGTCAATGAAGACCGGCTTGACGAAGCGGTGGACCTTCTCGAAAAGAAAGTAATGCCGAATCAGAAAAAGGTACTGCAGGAAATTGATAAGCTGTATAAGTTCCAGGAAGTGGAAAGCGAAGCAAAAAAGGCATTGGCCGTTCAAGAATATGAGCTGGCGCGTTCACAAATGATTGTTTCAGGTGCAGCAGCCCTTGTTTTGGGTTTTGCAATCATGTTGTTTACAAGCAGAAGAGTATTGATCAGTGAAAGGGCGCTACGAAAAGAAAAGGAAAGGGCGTGGGTAACGCTGAATTCAATTGCCGATGGTGTGATCATAACAGATCCAAAGGGAATCGTTGAATTCATGAATCCAGAGAGTGAGGCCCTTACCGGTTGGCTAGCACACCATGGGGTGGGGCGTTCTATCAACGAAGTTTTTCCTTTAGTGAAGGACGATGTTGAAAACATTGGAAAAGAATTTTTTCCTGTTGACGTGCTTTTGAGTAACAAGGAGACGCTCACCATTTTTAATGGACTTACTCTCCTCAATCAAAACGGAAGTGACTGTTCGGTAGAGTTAATGGCTTCCCCTATGTTTGATGAAGATCGAAATGTAAATGGGGTAGTGCTGACTTTTAGAGATATCTCTCAGGGTCAGCAAAAGAGTCAGTCTTCAAAACTGCGAACAATACGCGATGAGCTCAGTGGCTTGCTAAATCGCCGCGCACTGTGTAGCCAGTTGGATGACTTGGTTGCCTCGAATCTCGCAGAAGCCGATTGCATTTTTGTGCTTATGACGGTGCAAAATATTGTAGAAATTAGAGAAAAAGCGGGAGAAATAGCCAGTGGCGAATACATCAAAATGATTTCCTCTCGGCTTGTTCTGGAATTGCCCCAAGTTCAGGATATTGCACGGGTATCGGAAGGCAGTTTTGCCTTTCTCGTAAAAAATAGTTCTATAGATGCCGTATACAGTTTGGTGAGTAAAGTACAACAAATACTGTCTGACCAGCAATTCAGTTGGAATGGCTACATATTCAAAGCGGATCTGAGATCGGGTCTTGCTGAATTGAATAATGACCTGAACACAACAAACAAGATATTTCATGCAGTGGAAATGGCCAGTCTGGATGCGGTTAATAAAGGGAAATCCGGAGTGGAAGTCTACAATAGGCACCAGGGGGATGATCGTAGAAAAGATGAAGGGGACTGGAATCAGATTATATTGTCGGCCCTGGACGATGATCGATTTTATATCGAAATACATCCTATTGTGCCCTCGGCAGGATTCGATTTTATGTTCTCACGCGCAGAAATTCTGCTCCGCATGAGCGGCCGAAACGGTGAGCAACTACTGCCCGGTGCTTTCATACCGGCAGCGGAACGTTATAACTTAATGCCACTGATTGATCGCTGGGTAGTTAATCAGGCGTTTGTAAAACTCAGAACAGCCTTGATCGGGCAGAGAAGTCTGATGCAATTGGTTAGCATCAATCTGTCTATTCAATCAATGCGGGATGAAAGCTTTTTATCCTTTCTTGTGGGGCTGAACGATGCGCATGGAATTCCCCCCGAACGGGTTTGTTTTGAGGCCAAAGAAAGTGATGTGATTACCAATCTGGGAGTTGCCCGACAATTTATTCGGGATATCCGGTCTTTGGGGTTTCGATTTGCTTTGGACGATTTTGGAACTGCGATGGGTTCTTTATCATATCTCAATAATCTGCCTGTAGACTATATCAAGATAGATGGGAAATTGATTTCATCGATGTTCAAGAACAAGATAAATTACAGTTTTATCGAATTTATAGTCCGCGCAAGCGAGCAGATGGGGAAGAAGACTATCGCCGAATATGTGGAAAACGAAAAGACAGCGGAGGCACTTTTAAAAATGGGAGTGCACTTTCTTCAGGGATGGCACTATTCCAAACCCATTAGCACCGATTCACTCTTTAGTGGCGGTGATTTAACAGAGAATTCCGCTTAAATCGCGAAGCCGAGCGTTGCCCGGCTTCTGATCCATTGCAGTAAACTAGAAGCTGTAACCCACTTTTGCCGCGAAGCGCCAGTTGTTCATGTCCTGTTTATCGGTTCCACCGAAATCTTCGGAAGTGGTCAACTGATAACGCCATTCAGCACCCAGGAACACAGGGCCCAGACCAAAATAATGAGCCGATGCACCCACATTCACGGCCAATAGACTTGGGTTTTTGGCACCACCACTCGTCATGAGATAACCAAAACCCGGGCCGCCACCGATTTCCAGCTTGGGCGAAACCTCTACCACATAATGTGGGTTCAATTCGATATTGGTGAGTGTAAACTCGTCTTGCTTAAACGTGGTGTAGCTGATCTGTTGTCGAATACGATTGGTAGGTGGTTGCAGCAAGGGGCAGTTCAGTGAAAGCTCCAAACCCGTGATGGTTTGCGGGTCGAGATTCTTATCTCCCGGTGACATTTGCCCAGCTATAATTGAGACCGCTGGTTCGGCAACATAGCCGTCTTCTTTGCCTGCAAAGAGTGTCCATCCTGCCGCATTTACTGTCTGGCTTGATAGTAATAATAACAAGGCCCCGTACTTAATATGATTCATGAGTTCTCCCACTCCTTAGTAGAATTTCTAACCAGTATACCAAATTAAAAGAAAAAAAGGATGATGTAATGGCGCGAGTCTAGGCCTCTTCCAGT
>JAOUPJ010000108.1 GCA_029879945.1 Gammaproteobacteria bacterium | reverse complement strand
GAAGTCCACCTTGGCCTGCATCTGTGACCAAAAAGAGCCCGTATCTATTCCCAGCAATCCCACCCCAACGAAATAGCCACCTAATATGCCGATTGCGCTGAAAATTGCGGCCAACAGCGGCATGGATATAATGCCAGCCAAAAACCGGGGGGCAATCACTCGTTTGAATGGGTCAACGGCCATCATTTCCATGGCGGGAATCTGCTCAGTGACTTTCATCAAGCCAATTTCGGCTGTGAGTGCCGAACCCGCTCGACCCGCAAAGAGTAACGCCGTTAACACTGGGCCCAATTCCCTTACTAAAGACAATGCAACAGCCTGACCAAGCGATTCCTCAGCGCCGAAATCCACCAGGGTGTTATAACCTTGTAATCCCAAAACCATGCCCACCGTGATGCCAGAAATGGCGATGATGAGCAAAGACAGGACTCCAACAGAATGAAGCTGCTTGATAAGCAGGCCCAGATTCGTAATCAAACTGGGAGTGGCCTGCATAACTCGCCAGAAGAAGAGCGTCCCCCGACCCAGCCTTGCGAAAAATTGCAGAACCTTAGCACCAAATGATTGAAACCAGTCCATTCCCATCTTTAGCCTATTAGATCAGTTAAATAGTCTTTTGCCGGATAGTGATAAGGCACGGGCCCATCCGCCATCCCATTTAAAAATTGTTTGACCCAGCCGGAGTCCGACTGGTGCAATTCAGCCGGTGATCCGTGGGCGATCACTTTCGTATCCGCCACCAGATAGATATGATCTGATATTTCAGAGACCTCTTTCACATCGTGCGAGACTAAAACGCTGGTGAGACCTAATTGATCATTTACCAAGCGAATAAGCTTCATGATCACGCCCACGGTGATGGGGTCCTGCCCGGTGAAAGGCTCGTCATACATGATCATCATAGGGTCCAGCGCGATCGTTCGCGCCAGCGCGACTCGCCGCTTCATTCCACCAGACAATTCACTGGGAAATTTATCTTTGGCACCACGCAAACCCACTGCTTCAAGTTTAAGTAAGACGAGATCGTGGATCATGCGTTCATTCAAGTCTGTATGCATCCTTAACGGAAAGGCCACATTCTCAAAAACGGTGAGGTCGGTAAATAAGGCCCCACTCTGGAACATCATGCCCATTCGTTTTCTCAAGGCAAAGAGCTCCTCTCTCTTCAAATTCGGCACTTCCAGGCCATCGACGCGCACAGAGCCTGAATCCGGGAGCAATTGACCTGTCATCAGATGCAATAAGGTGGTCTTACCGGTTCCACTGGGGCCGATAATCGTGGTCACCTTCCCCCTTGGAATATCCAAGTCGATGTTTTCAACAATCAGGCGACCGCTGCGTGAAAAGGTGAGATTACGGATCTCCACCAGGTTCTTGTTGTTTGATTCACTCAGCCCCATTTAAAGTAACAAATCCTTAGTACTCAACAAGTTTGCAAGATAATCCCAATCGTACGCAAGTATTACTCCAGGTACAAGCAGAGTGATTTCTTGACGTACAGACCAAAAGATTATTACGATGCATTAAATTTATACAACTCTCGGCCCTGGACTTGGCCCCACCCATGAAATTTGATCTTTTTTACGAATTATCTGTTCCGCCCAACTCTGGTCTTACTGAAAACCAAGTGTTCCATAATAGCCTAACTGAGCTAGAGCATGCAGACACCTTACTATTCAACACCATTTGGCTGGTTGAGCATCACTTTATGAGGGAATATTCTCACAGCAGTGCCCCTACTCTGTTTCTGGCCGCGGCATCACAACGCACCAAACGGCTGCGCCTGGGTCACGGAATCATTCCCCTGCCCTATCACCATCCAATCCAGGTCGCAGAACAGTTGGCCACGCTGGACCAGCTCAGCAATGGACGCGTGGAATTTGGTTTTGGCCGGGGCTTCTCGCCCAAAGAATACGAAGCCTTTGGTGTTTCCATGGCTGAGAGCCGAACACGTACCGAAGAGAGCCTCAATATTATCCTGGAATCCTTCAAACTAGGCCCAGTGAAATTCAAAGGTCAGCACTTTTCTGTAGATTCACTGGAGATACTACCAAAACCACTGCAACAACCCCATCCTCCGGTGTGGATGGCGGCGGTGAGCCCTGAAAGTTTTGAAATGGCAGCCAGACTCGGTGTGGGTGCGCTGGCGGGACCCTTCAAACCCTGGTTCATGGTAAAAGAAGACATCAAGCTCTACCAGAAGACTTGGCGACAAGTTCAAAATACCAATCACCTCAATAAACCGCGCGTGGGTATGACAGTGGGCGTATTGTGCCTGGAGGACGAGTCCCGAGCCAGAAAATTGGCCAAACCTGTTTTCGAATGGTTTTATCAGGAACTACTCAACCAGACGCGTCCTGTGCTCAGCAAACTCTATAATAGTTATGAATACTACAAGCGCTGGGGCCTGCTCAATGGGATATTTGATAAAGCAGTGCATCTGCGCCTATTGGAAACCATGGACATGGTGGTAGTCGGCAACCCGGAAACTTGCAAAAAGAAATTTCGCATGTTTCAAAAACAGGGCGTGGATCACATCTTATGTGCGGTGGGGGCAGGCGCCTTGCCTACTGAGATCATACAAGAAAGCATGACTCTTTTAAGCGAGGAAGTGATTCCAGAGTTTGACTCGCATACCGAAATTAGACCGACAGAGGCCTGCGTGTAGAATCAATATTTATGAAAGTTATCGTCACCGGCTCATCATCCTGCCTTGCCCGCCCTTTTCTGCCCCGCCTCTGCGCCTGTGACGACGTGAAAGAAGTCATCGGAATAGACTGGCGCCCGGGAAGTTTCAAACACCACAAATTTACGCCGGTAAGGGCAGACATCCGCGACATTAAGATTGCTCCCCTATTTGCGGGAACCGATTTGGTGTATCACCTTGCCTTCATCGTCCTGCGTAGCAGTCTGGGTAAAGCGAGAAACAATCGCGAGCTGATACGGGATATCAATGTAAATGGCTCGAAGCGAATTTTTGAGATGGCAAGCACTAATAAGGTAAAACGATTGGTCCATCTTTCCAGCAGCGCAGTGTATGGCGCCTGGCCAGACAATCCCTACTCCATCGATGAATACCAGACTAGAAGAATAATGCCTGACTTTTCCTACTCCGAAGACAAAAATGCCGTCGAAGACATCCTGGATGGATTGGAGAACAAAAACCCCAACATGATCATTACTCGCTTGCGCCCCCATGTCATACTGGGACCCAACTGCCAGCCTTTTCTACGCACTCTTTTACAACTACCGTTTTATCCAGCCTTACCCAAACCGGAGCCCCTAACTCAATGTGTGTGGGAAGATGATGTGTGCTCAGCGATGATCCTGAGCAGAAAGGCAAGCCATTCGGCGAGCTACAATATTGCTACCGATGATTCCATGCCTTTCAGCGAGATGATTAAATTCCGTAGAAAAAAAGCCTTGCCATTACCCTACAAGGCCTTACAGCTGGCACATAAACACTTGTGGAAGTTCAGCAGTATTGCCGAAGAGCCCGGTTGGTTTAACGGCATGCAATACCCGCTGACGGTGTCGAATTGCCGAGCTAAACAGGAGTTGGGATGGCATCCCACCCATAGTGTGAAAGACTGCGTTGAGAAACTGTAGAATTAACCTACCAGCTGTTTTGAGTTTTCGTCAGGAAGCCGGAAGTTCAGCGCAAAGCTGAAAGTGGTGCCCTGATTTTTTTCAGACTTCACTTCAATACTGCCACCCATCTGCTCTACTATCCACTTACAGATGGACAATCCTAATCCCGTACCACCATAGCGCCGTGTGGTGGTACTATCGGCCTGAGTGAACGGCTTGAATATTCTCTCCATTTCGTCTGCGCTAATACCAACACCGGTATCGATTATAGAAAACATCACTCTTACAGAATCCGCTCGCACATTTTCAGCCTTTATTTGTAACGTGATTTTACCTTTGGGAGTGAATTTACGGGCATTGTCGGCTAAATTCGATAGCACCTGACGCATGCGTAGCGGATCCATCATTAATAACTCAGGCAAATTATCATCGATCACAGATTCGCAGGAAATCTTGTCGGGATTCAGCTGTACCTGAAGATTAGTTACAACATCGCGCGCTAATTGTCTTAGATCAAAAGGCAACTCCTCCAATTCCATTCGACCCGATTCCATCTTGCTATAGGCCAAAATAGAATCCAATAAAGTCATCATGGCTTCGGACGATCGAATTGCGGTATCCAGATATACCCGATATTCACCGCTCAAGGGGGCATCTTCCAACAAATTCAGCGTACCAATTACTCCGTTCATGGGCGTTTTCACTTCATGACTCATGGTAGCCAGAAACTCACTCTTGATACGATTACTTTCCTCTACCGCCTGCTTGGATTCTCTCAACATTTTTTCCGCCATAAAGCGAGTCGTTCTATCTCGTATCATCGCCGTGTACTGCAACACATCACCTATGCGCTGACGACTAATACTCATCTCCATAGGTACTTCTGTGTCATTTTTTCTAATCCCGGTCACATCCAGCCCAATGCTGATCTTGTTAAACAGCTCACGATTTGTTTCTTCCAAAGTAGTTGGCGATTGCGGCTTGAATAGCGCATTGATATCGAGCCCAAGCAACTCCCCAGGCTCATAACCCAGCAAGTCTCCCATCGCGCTGTTGGCGGCAACGACCGTTCCTCCATCATCAAAAATCAAAATACCATCAACTGCCTTTTCAAAAATCGCTTTATAAGCCGTATCTTGTTCTGTCACCTTCTCAGCCTCTCGGCTGTATTTACGAGCGAAATTGAACGCGATAACAAGTGACAAAAATATCAAGGTGCTTAGGGAAATAATAAATAGTCGATTCAATGAGAAAAAGTTCTTGTTATGTTCACCTAACCTGGAAGTAATGGCTCGCTCATGGGCCTCAATGATGTTGATCACGTTTTCATATGCAGGCAAAAATTTCGTGTTGTAGGCCTTGATTTTATCCTGTGACGAAAGTACCTCGCGGGACAAGGCATCGAGGTTTCCAATCTCCAGCGTGGCCAGCAACTGATACGAAGGCTCAGCCTCTTCCAAAACATAAGCGCTAGACCATCCCAATAACTCACGAATGTTTTTTGGAAAATCTGCAGCAGCCCGATAGTGTTGGAATATTTCTTTTTCGGGATCTACCACGCGCAGAGAAAAGACAAGTTCATGAAGTGATTTCTGAGAAGAATGTAAATTGTAGATTAGCTCATGCGTCTTGAACAAAACATTTTCTTCAAGCTCAAAACTAGATAAAACTTTTTTGTTATTCTGTAGCAGCACCACTACCAACAACAGTGTAAGTAAAAGTGTTACTGCTTCCAATATATTCAGTTTTTTCAGCATAAAATAAAGAGTTACCTACCAATAGCTGAACCCAGTAAACATCGCGCCTATTACGCGCCAAACGAAAGTCGGCGAGGGTGACGGTATTTTCGAAACTACCCTATCGAATCGTGCTTGAGCGCGTAATCTATCTTTTCTTATCTGGTTTTCTACTACTAGATATTTCGTCCAATCTGCTAAAAACTAGACTAATTTCGCGTATATTCTCGCGAAATCTATACGAATAATTATTTTTTTATTAAATGCAATAAATACAGCCAGTTACAATTGCTTGCTCTAATAAAACACAAAATACCAATTATACAAGCTCTCATTTTTTTACGTTTAGCACCGATAAATTAGCAATTCAGTCTCGAAAAAAAATGCTATGACTACAGCCAACACCTCATCCATTTGGGGCACCCTATTTCGAAAGCCCGTGGCCTGGCATCAACAGGTAGCCAGCAAGTGGGCAAAAACACCGTTTTTTTCCGGGATCCCTTTGAAAGAAATTGAAAAGCTTTCAAAAAACATGCACTTAAGAACTTTTCAAGCCGATGAATACATTTTTCACAACGGTGACCAAGGCGCTGGAGCCGCCATCATACTCAGCGGTGAAATTGAAATTAGAGTAAAAAAAACGGTGCTTGCGCAGCTTAGTGAAGGTGATTTTTTTGGCGAAGTCTCGCTGGTCCTGGATGAGCGTCGCACTGCGGATGCAATAGCGCTGACAAACTGTGAGTTAGCCTTTTTCCTGCGTCCAGAACTCGAGGAATGGACACAGCGTGTTCCTCACCATGCCTCCAAGCTCACGACAAATTTGGCCCGTGTACTCGCTCACCGGCTACTTCATGCAAATCAACTCTTGGCACAGCGACGATCTCGATGATTGGCGTATTGTTTGAACGACCAATTCTGCGGGCGCTGCTTGTTTCAACTGGCATAATCATGTTTGCCTTTTTATTGATGGTATTGTTTAAGCCCGTCATTTTTCCCATTCTAGCTTCTTTTGTTTTGTACGCACTTCTGCAACCGCTAAGAAACAAGTTAATTTCAATTGGATTTTCTGATGTGGTGGCAATCCTACTTATACTCACAGCATTGGTAACAGTACTCATTACCAGCATGATTCTGGTCATTCCAATGCTCATTGACCAGCTCAGTGAACTACAAACTCGCCTACCCAACCTATGGAATCAAATTTTAATATGGCTAAAACAAGTCACTTTACGTTTAGCTGAAACAACAGGACAACATTTTGATTCGGAAGCAACATTGAAGAGTTCGCTAAGTAACGCACAATCGTGGGGCACAGACACAATCTTAAACTCTGCCACTCTGCTCATGCAAACCGCCATGGCCCTTTTTCTGATTCCCATCATCACCTATTTCATGCTCAGGGATTTCCAACAACTCAGAAACAAATTAATGGGCTTCATTCCTAATCAAGGCTTTGAACTCGCATGGCTTATCTACTACAAAATAGGAAAACAACTGCAACGTTATCTGCGAGGAGTCATGCTTCAGTCCACAATTATATCCGTAATTGCTACCGCCGGATTTCTTCTCTTAGGTCTGGACATGGCGTTGCTTTTTGGGCTTCTGACCGGATTACTAAATCTCATTCCGTATGTAGGCCCGCTACTTTCTCTGATACCTCCATTCGTTGTGACCTTGTCCTCACCTGAACTCGACACCGTCCTACTACTGGGCATCCCCTGCGTCATATTGTTGGTACAAGTAATAGATAATCTGTTCATAGTTCCCACTGTAATCGCCCAAACCGTCAATTTGCACCCCTTGGTTGTATTACTTGGTATAGTAGTGTTTGGGGCGTCGTTTGGATTTTTAGGAATGTTGCTTGCCATACCTGCGATGACAGCAGGAAAAATCATGTTCCAAGGTCTGTTATATGGCTTACAGGGGGAGGGGCCAAACTTCCAGAGTCAGACCTAACAACTATTTAAGGTGTGGCCGCCGGAATGAATTTATTTTTTCCGACCACCTGTGCGATTTCCAAACCGTCTTTAAAAACAGAATCTTCAATAAATCGCAACAAGATATTCGGATCATAATTTGAAGCGTATGCGCTGAGCTTTACATCCACATTGCTTTTAGTTGACAAAGCCCATGTACTATCCCAACGTGGCGTATGATTCAATGTGGGTAGGATAATAAATGATTTAATGCCATCATCTTCTTTCTTAAGCCTTGAGGATGAAATAAAGACATTCCAGACCACGTCAAGCGTGACAAGATCGGAGACCGATACTTTATCCGAGTCAATGGCTATGGTGCCGGTCAGGCGTGCTTCATAAATTTTTGCATTACCCAAAGCAGAATCCTGGTACGGAAATAAACTCAACTGGGGGCCCTTACTGCCTCCTACTTCTAGGGCGGGAGAAACACTATGATTTTCAGGAGCAGTCAATTCTTTCGTGAGTTTGTTCTTAGGTTCCGTAAACATGATTTTACGACTGCGTTTGATGCTACCTTCCTCATTTAGCACCTCAGCTTCCAGAACATGGCCTTCATTCGAATGCAGGAAATTTCGGGAAATACCCGCGATACGATCCGGACTTTGGTAGCGATAAACCGGCAAAGGCGTAAATATAATTTGATTTCCGTTGCTCTCGTTGAGAGTCAAACGGCTACCGTTTTCGCTGATAAATGTTGACTTAGCACGAAACGACTCTGCATTGCCAAGTTGCGGCACCGTGACCGGAATAGTGAGTTGGCTGTTTCTTGGGACGTATGAAATACTTAAATTGATGCTATCGTTATCTGTCTTATCTGCAAATTCGACCTTTTTCTCAGCCCTTTTGGCCTCGGTAGTCCTCACGTAATTTCGTGCAATATAGAATTTTTTCACTGCGATTGAGTTATCACTTTCACTTAGTTCTCCCATCAATCCCAACACATCGGATTCAAGCTTTGGGATACGTAAGGCATATGCCTCAGTCGCAGTTGACTGACTATCTTGGACGTTAATAGAAGCGATTTCACCCTTATCGACATCTACCCCTGTTACTTCACCATAGACGGTTTGCCTTTCGGTGGAAGGCCGGGCCTGAATTTTATTGCAGTCTCTGTAAACCTTGGATATTTCTTTTACATTCGATTCATAGAAAAACACTTGATGCGCCAGCGTTCGGTGTTCTGAGGGACAAACCAGAATTAATCGATAATCACCGACTTGATTACTAACATCAAAAGAATGGGTAAAGAAGCCGTCGCTCGATTCAGATTCGGTTACACCGCGCCAGGGATTGTCTCCATCTTGAAACGCAACGAAACTGGATTTAACGGCTGTCACGCTCACCGATAGATTGCTTTCCTCCGATTTTTCCCCACTACCGCAGGCGACCAGTAGCACTGCCCAGAAAAGTAGGTGAATCAACCTAAGCTTTGAGTCTGATGTTGAATATATCATCTATCCAGTCACGCGTTCCAAAAGGAGATTGCCGTATTTGTCACATACACATTGCCACCCTTGGGCAATATAGCTGGTGGCCACAGTTTCCACCACCAAAGCGGGTCCGATTAGGCACTGCCCTTCCAAAAGATCGGATCGAACAATACTGGGGGTTTCGTCTGCCTTTTCTAACCCCCTGGACCAATTCTCAAAATCCTTTTTACCTAACTGTTTTATAAAAATATTTCTATTTTTTACCCGGACTGACACGCGCAAATTAACCAGCTCAACGGGGTAATTTAGTCTATGACCGTATTTTTCATCATGCAGCTCATGAAAACAACGTTCCATTTGCTCGATTTCAGCTTGCCAATCAAGACGAAGATTATGCGATTGGCCCTGGTAACGCAGTTCCACACTATACACATGCTCTATTTCACTAGGCTTAACCCCTTCCAAAAGCAGCTGAGCACTGCCTTCCTGGAGTAAAGACTGAAAATGATGATTGACCTGGTGCAAATCGAAATCACCTATTAACTTATTGATAGTTTTAGATAATTCCCTTCCTTTAGGGGCAACTAACATACCAAGCGCTGAAAACACCCCTGCGTGGACAGGTATAATAGCCCGCCGCATCCCGAGTAAGTCGGCCAAGGCGCAGACATGCAGCCCACCTGCCCCGCCAAACGAGACCAGGGTAAACTCCCTCGGATCGTAGCCTTGCTGCACCGAAATGACTTTGAGCGCGCGGCCCATATGTTCATTGGCCAGGCGTATTACCCCATGCGCCGCCTCGTCGGGAGTAACGCCCAGTGATGCGGCCAGGGCCTCGACTGCGACACGAGCGGCTTCACTGTCTAAACTCATGGTTCCACCGAGAAAGGCATCTGCCCTTATTCGCTTTAGATAGAGGTTCGCATCACTCACGGTTAACGCCGTTCCCCCTTTTCCATAGCAGGCAGGGCCCGGGTCAGCGCCCGCTGATTCCGGGCCGACCTGGAGCATGCCACCCGCATCCACTGAGGCAATGGACCCTCCACCCGCGCCGATGGTATGCATATCAACCATGGGAACGGAAACGGGCAATCCACATATCTGGCCTTTACTGCTTAATCTTATCTCACCGTCGATTAGGGCCACGTCAGTGGACGTACCACCCATATCGAAAGTGAGTAAACGGCTACACCCTGTTTGTTGTACCAATAGCCGGGTGGCGCTTAAACCACCCGCCGGTCCAGACAATAACAGCCTGACACCATTATTCCCCGCCTGTCCGGCGTCCATGGTCTGACCCGAGCTTTGCATGATGCTCAGGCTGGCTGGTTGGGTGCGCTCCACCAGGCGCGAAAAATAATGACATAGTAAAGGCCCCACGTAGGCGTTAAGCCAAGTCGCTATTCCTCGTTCGTATTCTTTGTATTCCTGTAGGACTTCGCTGGAACAAGATACAAACATGCCGTCTGGCAAGCGCTCAGCAATTTGCTTCTCGTGACTCGATTCCAGGTAGCTGTAAAGTAGATTGATGGCAACTGCCGAGGGTGACAATGCCTTGATTTTATCGACTAGATCCGAAAATAGCCCATCTCCCGCAACATTTAGCAAATTCCCCTGCGCGTCATGTCGAAGATCTATCTCCAAACACAGATCTGCGGGCACGGGTGGCGGCGAGATCATGGGCCGCAGTGAATACAATGCTTTGCGGGCCTGCCTGCCTATGGTCAGAATATCACCCAAGCCTTTGTTCGTTATGTATACGGTCTTTGCGCCCTTTCGTTCCAGAACTGCATTGGTCGCCACGGTCGTACCATGAACGATTAGCAAGCCTTGGAGACTGATCCCCAAATCCTCAATTCCCTGCAAGATTGCCTGATCGGGATTCGATGGCGTAGACAGCACTTTGTGTACAGTCAGCTCACCATTGTTCAGGTATGCAAAGTCAGTAAATGTTCCGCCGCTAT
>JAOUPJ010000389.1 GCA_029879945.1 Gammaproteobacteria bacterium | reverse complement strand
GAAAATCACCGGCGTCAGTAGAGGCTTTGTCTACTACGTATCACTCAAGGGTGTAACCGGTGTGAAGGCCCTGGACGTGAACGAAGTAAGCACCAGGCTGTCTCAGATACGAAGCCTTACAGACCTGCCCATCGGTGTGGGATTCGGCATACGCGACGCAGAATCGGCCAGCGCCGTATCGAAAGTCGCCGATGCCGTGGTGGTGGGCAGCGCAGTGGTTAACCGCGTAGCGGAGCATGCCCGGCAGCCTGAGAAAATTAACAAGGTGGTTGGGGAATTTCTTGCATCCTTGCGGCAAGCTATGGACAAATCATAGCAAGATACCGTCATCTTCGGTACAATCGGAAGCTCTGAATAAGTCCCTAAAGCGGTGCTAGCTTTGTTAAAATGAAACTCAAAATGCTCATTTACTAACTGTAAACTGCGCTTTTTCGTTTCATTTTGTCGCGCTATCATCCACTTTATAAACTTATTCAGAGCTTCCCAGGAATCATTTTAAAGAGCATGGAGTAGTATTCCCCACATGAGTTGGCTTGAGAAACTGATGCCCTCGCGCATAAAAACCGACACGAAGCCGTCTGATAAACGTAATGTTCCAGAGGGTCTATGGACGAAATGCGATGGATGCAGCGCAGTGCTGTTCCGGTCCGATTTGGAAAGAAATCTGGATGTGTGTCCCAAGTGTGATCACCACATGCGCATCGGCGCACGTCGTCGTCTGGGCTGGTTTCTGGATCCGGATTCGGGTGTGGAACTGGGTGCCAGCATAGAGCCCGAAGACATTCTGAAATTTCGTGACAGCAAGAAATACCGTGATCGGCTAACGCAAGCGCAACGGGCGACAGGGGAAAAAGATGCCCTGATCGTAATGAAAGGCACCGTCAAAGGTAACCCCTTAGTGGCCGCTGCCTTCGAATTCAAGTTTATGGGCGGTTCCATGGGTTCGGTGGTCGGTGAGCGATTTATTCGCGGTGCCGAGGTGAGTCTCCGAGACAATATTCCGATGGTCTGTTTTTCTGCCAGTGGGGGGGCCCGTATGCAAGAGGCTCTGTTTTCTCTGATGCAGATGGCCAAGACCTCCGCCGCTCTCGCCAAGATGAGTAAGCGAGGCATACCCTTTATTTCTGTGATGACCGACCCTACCATGGGCGGTGTGTCAGCCAGTTTCGCCATGCTGGGAGATCTCAATCTGGCCGAGCCCAAAGCGCTGATTGGTTTTGCGGGTCCTCGCGTGATTCAACAGACCGTGCGTGAAACCCTGCCCGATGGCTTTCAGCGCAGTGAATTTCTTGTCGAGCATGGTGCGGTAGACATGATTGTCGATAGACGAGATATGCGTGACAAAGTGGCAAGCATCCTGGCGATGCTTACCAAAAAGCCCACCACCAACTAGGACACAAGTCTAAATCTATGCGTTTTTCCAGCCTGGAACAGTGGTTAGCCTGGCAGGAGTCGCTGCATCCCACGGAAATAGAGCTGGGTCTGGCGCGCGTTCGCTCTGTAGACCAGGCCTTGTCCACGGAGCCGCTCGCCCCGGTGGTCATTATCGTGGGTGGCACCAATGGCAAGGGTTCTACGCTGGCATTTTTACAGGCCATCTATCTTGCCGCCGGTTATCGGGTCGGTACTTACACCTCTCCCCATCTTATGTCCTACAATGAACGAGTCTGCCTTAATGGCGTGCCCGTTTCAGATCAGCTCTTGTGTGAGGCCTTTGAGCGCGTGGATCAGGCGCGCATTGATACCAGTCTTACCTATTTTGAATTCGGCACACTCGCGGCCTTTGATATTTTTCGAAAGGCAAAGCTGGACGTGGTCCTTTTAGAGGTTGGCCTGGGAGGCAGGCTGGATGCCGTCAACATTGCCGAACCCAGTCTCAGTATCATCACCTCCATCGGACTGGATCATACCGACTGGCTGGGTGATACGCGTGAAGCGATTTGTGCAGAAAAGTTGGGGATTGCTCGAAAAGGGAAAGACCTGGTGATCGGGGAGCCCAAGCCACCCCAAAACATGTCAGCATTGATAGAACGCATGGAAGCGCATTCCCACCGCTTCAATAAAGACTTCAGCTTTGAGTTGATGGATACGCAGTGGACCTGGCATGGCAATGGGAACACTGTGCCCGCCTTACCTTTTCCCGGTTTGCGCGGTCAGTTCCAGTTTGTGAATGCCAGTGTGGCCATCGAGGCAGTCATCTTGCTACACAAGCAACTACCTGTGGGGCATAGTGATATCCGCACAGGCATCGCGAATGCAAGAATATTGGGGCGTCTGGAGTGCATAGACAGTCCCACGCATAGATACTGGCTGGATATAGCGCATAATGCACACGCCATCGAATCGCTGGTAAAAGAATTGGAGCGCTGGCCCCACGTAAAGACACGGGTCGCCGTCTTCGGTGTTATGCGCGATAAAGACTATCAGGACATGCTTAAAATGCTATTGCCCCATATCGATCTTTGGTATCTATGTGGATTGAATACCCCTCGCGCACTGGTGATTGAAGAGCTGCGTAAGGAGTTGCCGAAATTGGAAGTGGAACAGGACAGATCCGCGTGTTTGATTCAGTAGAGACTGCCCTACGAGATCTGGAAAATCGGTCGCCCGGTTTGGAAGTTTTGGTATTGGGCTCGTTTTACACTGTTAGTGCGGCTCGGAGCCAGTTACTATCGGATCAACATGCTCAGTAAACTGAATACCTCGCAAAAACTATTAATTCTCGTGGTAATCGTATCACTGGGCGCGATTTTTTTGCCGACTGTTATCCAAAAGGAAGACAAGGTACGGAAGGGTGTAAGTGGTAGCAATATTCCCCCCATTCCGGAAACCATCGCCACCCTCACAGAGCGACTCAGTAAAGAGGGAGTGTTCAGTAGCCCCAACCGTCGCCAGGTGGGAAGCGCCGA
>JAOUPJ010000388.1 GCA_029879945.1 Gammaproteobacteria bacterium | reverse complement strand
TCCCAAAGAAGCTGGGAGTATTTTAATACTCTATCCAGTTTGAAACTCGATATAGAATCATGCTCGATTTTTTAGAATTCACAATTTGGGCAGATAACGGCCTGAATGAGCTGCGTGCAACCAAAAGCGGTGACGAAGTTTGTGCGAAAATGGCGAAGCCATCGCACAAAACGAGGCCCGCGGTTGCAGGTCAGCTCTATTCATTTGTTAGAGCCCAACTCCTCATTCAATTTTGCCAGCGACTTTTCCCAATTGCGGCCATCAAAGCTAATAACCTGGACCCCCTCTCTTTCCAAGCTGAAGTTTTCCAAACATCGCACATTTATACTCACCATATCAGGCGCGGCACGGGGGTAACTAAATGAATGAATTCCACAATTTCTACAAAAATAGTGCTTCGCTTCTTTGGTATCAAATTGGTATAAAACTAAATCTTCCTCGCCCGAGACCAAATCGAATTGTGAGGGATTAACTCTATGATGCAAAGCACCTTTTTTGCTACAAATTGAGCAATTACAGGAAACGATTTTGTCTATCAGTGCATCGACAGTAAATACAACTTTCCCACAATGACAACTACCTCGATACTTTTTTCTAGAAAAACCACTCTGTTTGAAAGTATTTTTAGTTAAAATGGTCTCACTCATATCCATCAACGGCTACAAATTCTGCAACAGCAACCCAATCCCTTAACTTCCGCGCTGCAGTGTATTCTTCCGAATGGTAGTAAGCTTCCGCATCCGACAAGGTAGGAAACTCTATAACAACAACTCGACGAGATTCTATCGGACCTTCCAAGGTATGTTTAGGAACACCTCTCACAAGAAACTTACCTCCATACTTACTAAGTATGGGTGGAACAGATTCCATATACTCCTTTATTAAAGCAGGGTCTTCTACTTTGACTCTCGCAATTATGTATGCTGGCATATTTTTTTTCTTAACTGTGATTAGGCTCTAACGTCTGAATGAGCTGCGTGCAACCAAAAGCGGTGACGAAGCGTGTGCGATAATGGCGTAGCCATCGCACAAAGCGAGGCCCGCGGTTGCAGGTCAGCTCTATTCAATTGTTAGATGCGTAATACATTCTAACTTCGTAGTTTTCCGTGAAATTCTAACTACAATCCCCATTAGTAGAACCATAAAAAATCCCATACTACCGACACTCGTATTTTGAGAATCGTCCTCACTTTGGGGTCTGTCAGCAATCTTCTCTTCAACAGGACCCTCTTCAACAGGAGGCTCGTTTGGATCTTCTGCTGGTTCTTCTCTTTTATTTACTACGACTTCAACTTGGTCGGTGCTACTTTTTCCATCATTGTCTGTAACGGTTAATTCCAATGTAACAACGGTCTGGCTTTGCGCGATATTACTAATTGACAATTCAGGTGTTTCTACATCAGAGGAAACCCAGTTAATAGTTACTTGGTTGGTGAGGCTCTTCCAACTATAACTAGCGATATAACCGTTTGAGTCATATGAATTACCGGCATTGAGAACAAAAAGATCGGACTCATATACTGAAATATCATGCCCAGCATCAGCAACGGGAGGAGGGTTAGTATCTAAAGCCTCGAACAGACTAAAATAGATTCCCTTTTTGTTAGTATCTATTCTTTCACTAGTCCAAACGACAACGTGTTTTCCAAAAATATTCATAGCCGCTGAGATTTCATCTTTACCACGTGAAGATTCAGAATTAGCAGATGTTCTTTTATCCACAGAATGACCCTCTAAATCAAATACTTGGACGAAGATATCATTGCTGTTGTCTGCGTCTTTAGAAATCATTGCAAAGTGACCATCACCCTTAGTCAACAAAGAAATCAAGATAGGATTTTCGGGATTAGGCGACAGTATTTGTGTGTTAGTACCTAACACTTCACCTCTCGAGTTAATTGTCTTCATCAGTATTCCATTAGGTTCGATATTCGGCGTCTGAATGTAGGAACCCCATATAATTGCAAGATCATCATTTTGGTTTATGGCGATCATCGGAGAAAACCTTCCTTTGATAAAACCCACCTGAAAAGACAAAAGGTCTGAATGTGGTTTCCCATAGGCATTGACTAATAAATAACGTACTCCTAGTGAATGAAGTGCAGTAGTGTTAAATGGTTTTTCGTCTCCCCATACTACCCCATACTCTCCTGTTTGGGTTTCTACTATACGTGGAGAAAAGTTAATGCGAAGCTCACCACTGATTTTTTCAGCCTCACTTATCGCCACGCCTTCGCTATCGAAAGCACGAAAAAATATGTGTGTCTCTCCATCTCCCCACGTCAATACCCAAACTACCGCCAATTGCCCTTCATCATTTAGCACAGAATGAGGACTGTAAAGCTTTTTTCCTCCAGAAGATACCTGAATGGTTTCTCCTACTTTTTCACCTGTCGAACTAAAGCGTAATGCTGATATATTTGATCGATCAGTGCCGACCAACAAGACTACTGCAAAATTTCCGGCTGAATCTATAGAAACCGAATAGTCTCTGTTGGTTATTAGAATATATGGAGAAATTCCAGTGACACTATGTGGAGAAACAAGGGTGTTTGTACCAGTTACTACTGTAATATTTTCACCGACTGGACTTCCTGTCGAATCAAATATCTTGGCATAGACCGCCCAAGTTTGAAGGTCTTGAGAATTTTCAGTCCATACTATTACAAATTTCCCTGAATCAGATACAGCGACTTTTGGTGATAATTGATTTGTAGTTGTGTTATGCGGGGTAACTAGCACATCGTCCGAAAAGCTAGTGCTTGAGAACAAAATAACTTGAAGCACAATAATAAAGATCTGCATATTCTTGAGTCGAGTGAGGTGGACCCCAAAAACTGGACAGGTGCTTAAGTGGATGATCTGCTCTATATTACCCTAAAAGGAGATAGAGTATGACCCGTAGAAAGAGACGAA
>JAOUPJ010000386.1 GCA_029879945.1 Gammaproteobacteria bacterium | reverse complement strand
CTCGAGCAGGAAAAATTGTCTATCTCAGCGGGCCTACCCACCGCGCGGCAGCCCATGAATGGAAACAGGGTCTACGCCTTACCGATATCCTTGATTCGCTAGAAGCCATACATGCTCAGGCCGATCCGGAATATATCCTGGTTAAAAGCATCGATAAAAACAATCAGATCAGCGCCCAATCCAGCAGTTTGTTACAGGCCTTGAAAAATCCGAACTCGGCGGCAAATTTGGAATTGCGTCCGCGCGATGAAATCATGGTGTTTAAACGGGATGAAACACGCACCTTGCTACTCACGGAAATGATTTCTCAGTTAGAACTACAGGCCAGTCAAGATCAAGACGCAAGAATTGTGGAGATCAACGGGCGCGTCCATGCGCCGGGTAAATATCCTCTGGAGGAGGGGATGCGAGTATCAGATCTGATTCGTGCCAGCGGTCGTTTACAGGAGGCGGCCTACCCCCTGGAGGCAGAACTCACCCGCTTTATTGTAAAGCCCGGCAAACCTAGACAAATCGATCATCATACGGTAGAGCTCGATAAGGCTTTAAAGGGTGATGACAAGGAAGATCTGATTCTACAGCCACATGACTTTGTGCAAATCAAGGAAACACCACTTTGGACTGAAGAGGAACTGGTAATCGTGCGTGGTGAAGTGCGCTTCCCTGGCCGCTACCCCATAAAACGAGGCGAAAAGCTTTCGAGTTTAATCAAACGTGCGGGGGGCTTGACCTCATTCGCCTACGCCGAGGGAGCCGTGTTTACACGTGAACAGCTACGCATCAAGGAGCAGGAACGCATGGATGCCTTTGCCAGTAACCTGGAAGCCGAACTGGCAACGCTTTCTTTGCAACGCAGCGGAGACCCGAGCGAAATGCAATCGGCAGGGGTGGCAAACAGTCTGCTTTCTCGCCTAAAAACAACAAAAGCGGCCGGCCGCATGGTCATCAACCTGGAGAACATCGTAGGGGGTAGATTTCAACCCGATGAAGACATCTTACTACGCGGTGGGGATTTGCTGGTTGTACCCTCCATGATGCAGGAGGTTACCGTCATCGGTGAGGTCTTTCACCCCACCTCGCATCTATTTGAATCAGGGGCTTCCGCTGAAGACTATATTGGTGCCAGCGGTGGTGCTACCCGTAGAGCCGACCCGGAGAGCTCCTACATTATTCGTGCAAATGGCTCGGTAATTAGCGCAAAATCTGGTTGGTTCTCGTTTAGCCCCAAGGTCATGCCAGGCGATACTGTGGTGGTACCCTTGGACGCAGAGAAGGTTAGCAGTTTAAAGTTGTGGACCAGCGTTACCCAGATCTTTTATCAACTCGGTGTCGCGGCAGCCGCCTGGAATACGCTTGGCGTATTTCCCTAGCATTGAATTCAGTGAGAAGCCAATAACGTGAACGAATCCAAAACACCGCAAAGCCCCCAACAGTTTGTGTATGTACAGCAGCCAGAGCTGGATGATGATGAAATCAATCTATTGGACTACTGGCGTGTTCTCCTAGAGCACAAAAAGCTGATCTTTATGTTTACGGCCCTTGCCAGCATTGCCTCCGTGATCGCAGCCCTGGTGATGACACCTATTTACCAGGCCAGCTCTACACTCTCACCCGTGAGTGAAGAAAAGAGCGGAGCGATGGCGTCGCTGGCGAACCAGTTTGGGGGGCTTGCCTCTCTGGTTGGCGTCAATATAGGGGGTGCCGGCGGTTCGCGCATGGAAGAGCATCTGGCTGTATTGAAGTCCCGAGAGTTCACCGACGCCTTTATCAAAGACATGAATCTGATGCCCATTTTGTTTGAAGACAAGTGGGATTCCGATGCTAAGAAATGGAATGTCGCCACCAAGGAAGACATCCCCACTGCCTGGGATGCCTATAAAATTTTTGATAAAATTCGCAGTATAGACCAAGACAAAAAGACAGGCATGGTTAGCTTATCGATAGAATGGACCGACCCCGAACAGGCCGCCCTCTGGGTCAATGCCCTGGTGGAACGACTCAATCGTCACCAAAAGTCTAATGCAATTGTGGAAGCGGAGAAGAGTATCGCCTATCTCAATCAGCAACTGGAACAGACCAGCGTGGTGGAAATGCGAAAATCCATCTTTAACCTAATCGAGGCGCAAACAAAAAATATCATGCTCGCCAATGTGCGTGACGAATTCGCCTTTACCGTAATCGATCCGGCCGTAATACCGGAAGAGAAGATCAAACCCAAGAGGAGCCTGATAGCGATTCTGGGATTTATGGTGGGGCTGATGCTGGGTGTGTTTAGCGCCTTCTTCGTCTCATTTATCCGAAAACAAAAAGAACAGCAGGAAGGTGTGAAAAGCTGATGTCTATAACCCCAGTTATCTTGTGTGGCGGTTCAGGTACCCGGCTTTGGCCGCTATCCAGAGAACACTATCCGAAGCAACTGCTTTCTCTTGTTGATGAAGAAAACAGCCTACTGCAATCGACCGTGAAGCGTGTTGATGGGCTTAGTAAATATTCCTTAGAGGTCAAAAAGCCGATTGTGGTTTCCAATGAGACACATCGATTTCTCGTGGCCGAGCAGCTCAGAGAAGCAGGATTGACCAGCACCGATATCTTGTTAGAACCCGCAGGCAGAAATACTGCGCCGGCCTGCAGTCTCGCTGCCTTGCATGCCACCAAAGACCAGCAAGACACGCTCCTATTGGTCATGCCCGCCGACCACGTCATTTTGAAAGAAGATGCCTTCCTGTCTGCAGTGAGCGAGGGAGCCGATCTGGCCAGCAAGGGATATCTAGTCACCTTTGGCATCGTTCCAACGCATGCCGAAACAGGTTACGGCTATATCAAAAAGGGAGATGCGCTTTCGGATCACTCCAGCAAAATCGACGCCTTTGTAGAGAAGCCTGACTTGGCTACCGCAACGCACTACCTCAAGAGTGGA
>JAOUPJ010000387.1 GCA_029879945.1 Gammaproteobacteria bacterium | reverse complement strand
TATTGCAGAGGATGTGGCCTTTGCCGAATCGCGTATACGTAGAGAAACCATCGCCGCTGAAGACATTTTTCACGATCTGGGCGCATTTAGCATGATCGCGTCTGATTCACAGGCCATGGGTCGTGTTGGAGAAGTGATTAGTCGAACCTGGCAAACTGCACACAAAATGAAAGTGCAACGTGGTTCTTTATCTGAAGATTCTGCCCATCATGACAATTTTAGAATAAAGCGCTATATAGCCAAATACACAATCAATCCCGCTATTACCCATGGCGTATCTGAATATATAGGTTCTGTTGAAGAGGGAAAAATTGCAGACTTGGTGCTATGGAAGCCGCCGTTTTTCGGAGTCAAGCCGAGTATGATTCTAAAAGGGGGGATGATCGCTGCCGCCCCAATGGGGGACCCCAATGCATCAATCCCAACCCCGCAGCCTGTACACTATCGGACTATGTTTGGTGCCATGGGGCGTGCAGTACACAAGACCAGTTTCAGCTTTCTCTCTCGATCCGCCTTTGAAAGCGAGGTTATGACAGCCTATGGTCTTTCCAAGACATGTCTTCCAGTTAAGAACACGAGAAATATTAAAAAATCTGATTTGATTTTCAATAATTTTCAACCACAGGTTGAAGTTGATTCGCAAACTTATGAAGTTCGGGCGAATGGAGAGTTGTTGGTCTGTGAGCCTTTAGCAGAGTTGCCACTTTCACAACGATATTTTCTATTTTGAGGTCATATGATTACATTTACAGAAAAGGCATATGGTGAAGATACCCGAAAGGGCGCTAACGTGGACTATGTGGCCACGCTCCCCTTTTATTTGAGACAAAAGTCGCGCTTACTCATTACGATGGACAATGGAAAAGAGGCTGCTATTAGATTGGGTCACGGTGAGAAACTCAATGACGGAGATGTTCTCACTGGCGAACTGGGGCTCCACCTGCGAATTGAGGCAGCCCCGGAGTCTGTGAGTACCGCTTACGCCAATTCATTTACACTTCATGCGCGTGCCTGTTATCACTTGGGTAATAGACATGTTCCGCTAGAAATTGGCGATGGGTATGTGCGCTATCAATCAGATCATGTGCTCGATGAGATGCTAAAAAAGCTAGGCCTAAATGTGTTTTCCGAATATGCGCGATTTCAACCTGAGCCTGGGGCTTACTCTCATCATGCATAATTCGGGATTTTTGCTTGGTCAGTTACTACGGGTTTCGAGTCCTTCGTTACCAGTAGGAGGGTTCTCCTATTCACAAGGGCTTGAAACCGCTGTGTTGAACGGTTGGGTTCATGACGAGTTGAGTGCATATGAATGGATTAAAGGGGTATCTTACACAACACTACGGCATACCGACCTGCCTCTATTGACGCGTATATATCTGGCATTTCGAGAACAGGACTTTCAGCAAGTTGCGGTGTGGAACCAACGCCTTGTTTCAATGCGAGAAACGGCGGAGCTACGTAAAGAAGAGCTTATCACGGGTGCCGCGTTTCGAAAAATATTGCAACTGGATGGAATACTGGTCAGTGATTTGAGAGATACACTGAGTGAACTGAGCGCCGTGGCTTGCTTTGCTATTTATTGCGCGCACTATAGGATTGAATTGAAAGACAGTCTTTGTGGCTATATCTGGTCACGCATGGAGAATTCCGTGGCGGCGGCTATTAAACTGGTACCGCTAGGCCAAAGCGCAGGTCAGAAAATACTGGCTACTCTTGTCTGTGAAATGGATTCGCTAATTGACAGTTCTTTTTTAGTAACAGAGGACGAATTGGGTGTGAGTACGCCAGCATCTACTTTTGCGAGTTGTGCTCACGAAAAGGAATACAGTCGATTATTTCGTTCCTAGGGGGAATCGTGTCTAATAATTTGCTACGTGTTGGGATTGGAGGACCGGTCGGGTCCGGCAAAACGGCCTTGACGGCCGCCTTATGTGAGGCTCTGAGGGATGAATACAATATGGCAGTCGTCACCAATGATATTTATACCCAGGAGGATGCCCAGTTCTTAACGAAGGCCGGTGTCATTGAGGCAGAACGTATCGTGGGGGTGGAAACAGGTGGGTGTCCCCATACCGCGATCAGAGAAGACGCTTCGATGAACTTGATGGCGATCGATGGCTTGATAGACAAATTTCAAGGCTTGCAACTGGTGTTGGTGGAGAGCGGGGGCGACAATCTAAGCGCCACGTTTAGCCCTGAGCTTTCAGACCTGACCCTGTACGTGATCGATGTGTCCGCCGGTGACAAGATTCCACGCAAAGGAGGCCCGGGTATTACCCGATCCGATTTGCTCATTATCAACAAGATTGATTTGGCTCCTCATGTTGGTGCATCGCTGGATATCATGAGGCGTGATGCACTAAAAATGCGCGGTGATAAGCCGTTTGTATTTTCCAATCTAAAATCGAAAGAGGGTCTGTCTGACATAATTGGTTTCATTAAAAAATACGGATTGTTCGAAAAATAGAAAAAGATAGTTCCTCAATAGTCCAAATGCCTGTGCCAGCTTAACGCTGGCATTTTTTTTACAAGGCTTGCACCAAGTTGAGCCAGGTCTGTATAGATTGCACCAACATAACACGAGTTTGGAATGATAAATATTTTGCGTGTAGAAAAATTACTTTTCTTTTCCGAGAGTTATGGTCGTTTTTTAAATAGGCACGCCTCCTGCTCTCTTAGAAATATTGGTTTATTTAAAGTAGTAATTCAAAGAGGGAAGGAGAACGAGATGAAGTTGTTTTCAAAAACTAAAAGTGCGAGTTGTTCAGTGGCATTGGCTGTTGCATTGGCGGCAGGTACTGCGCTGCCGACAGTAGCAGGTGCTGATGGTCTGACTACAAATATCGCTGTTAGTAATATGTATTTGTGGCGTGGACAGAATCTGAGTCCCAATGGTGGTGTAGTCAGCGGTGGA
>JAOUPJ010000385.1 GCA_029879945.1 Gammaproteobacteria bacterium | reverse complement strand
GCAAGGGTGAACAATTCCGACGAGCGCGTCTTGGCAATCAGGTGAAAAACAGGGCGTAGTAACCAGTGCCCCAGTGCCAGCATCCCAATTAGTACGACTACCGCCTTGGCCAGTGAGATGCCGAACTCGGTCCACAGATTGGTCTCGCTGTTCCCGGCCAGTGCGGGAATAATGACCAGAAATGGAATAACGGCCAAGTCCTGCAACAATAAGACAGCGACCGACTGTCGCCCATGCCGGGAACTCAGTTCCAACTGCTCGGTTAGCTGTTTGATGACGATGGCCGTGGACGAAAGGGCGAGGATACCGCCTATGATAATCGCGCTTTCTAGTTTTTCGTTAAAAAAAAGGGCGATACCGGCGACCAGAATGGTGGTGATCAGGACTTGTCCACCCCCAAGCCCCAACACCTCTTTACGCATGGCCACAAGTTGCGGAATGGAAAACTCGAGCCCCACCGTAAACAACAGGAACACCACGCCAAACTCGGCGAGAAAGCGGGTATCGGCAGAATCTGGAATCCAACCCCAACCATGAGGGCCCACCAATACACCGACAAAGAGATAGGCCAGTATAGGCGGTAGACCGAAACGTCTGAAGGCGACTACCGCAATTACAGAAATCATCAGCAGGAGTACGATTTCTTGTAAAACAGTATGGGACATAATGGGGGTATTTAGTGGGACTACCGCAGAGCTTAGCAAAAACCTGAGGTATAATCACTAAATTACGAAAATGTAGTGGCAAGCGGGTAGAAGTAGTACATGACAGCTCCAGTGAGTGTCCAAGAGGCAGCTTATCGATGCATCCTTATCCAGGATATCGAAGAAAAAATAAGCGAGACGAATCGATGGACTTCGGAATTTGGAGCCGAACCCTTACGCCAGTGTGAAGACGACTATCCCGTATTGCAGATTAGTAGCCCTGGCCGACCCCAGAGGCTAAAACTGGTCCACCCAACCAAAGTTCCCCGGCGCGGTTGGGGGAGCAAGGAAGGACACGCTGCCTTTATCCATGCCTTGGCTCACATCGAATTCAATGCCATTAATCTGGCTTGGGACGCCGTATACCGGTTTCGTGGCCATCCAGACCCCTTTTATTTGGACTGGATGCGCGTTGCGCGCGAAGAATGCTACCATTTTTCCCTGCTCAATACGTATTTGGGTAGCCTTGGCCATCGATACGGCGATTTTGAAGCCCATGATGGTTTGTGGGACATGGCCCAACAGACTGTAGACAGTGTCCTTAATCGCATGGCATTAGTGCCCAGGGTACTCGAGGCGCGCGGGCTGGATGTGACACCTGGAATGATTAAGCGATTGAAGACCAATGGCTACACCCGGGCCGCCGAGATACTGGAAATCATATACCAGGACGAGATTGGGCATGTGGAGATAGGCACTCGTTGGTACCGTTATCATTGTGAATTGCAGGGACTTGATGCGGTAAGGACTTTTAAAGACTTGATTTCTGCCTTCGCTTTGGAAAAGATTAGACCTCCCTTGAATCGACCTGCACGCAATCAGGCTGGATTCCTGGAAGCTGAATTGGACTATCTCAGTGGTTTGCTCGAAAGTGAGTCAAAGTGAAAAATATTGCTTATACAATGTTGTGTATTTTCATTACCGCCTGCGCTGCGCCTAAACCGCAGGCTGGCGACGATAGAAATGGGCGCCTGGGAACACTGCTTATGTTCCATGAAATGCTGCCTGGAGAGTCAGAGCGTATGGTGCGATATCTGGTGACGGATCGCTTTATACGCATTGATGAAGGCGGTGGTTCACCTGACTATGTGTTATACGACGATGAGAAGCAAACGATTTACAATGTTGTTGCCAGCGATCGATCCGTACTTGTCATGAAACACAACGCAAACCAAGCTGTGACACAGAAACCGCAATGGAAGATAAGCAGCGAAGCAAGTCAACTCCCGATTCGAAACAAGGTGGGAAGTAGTAAGGCGGAATATATTCAGTTATCGATTAATGGAAAGACCTGTGTCCACGCTGTCGCCATGAAAGATCTAATACCCGAGGCAGGTGCGATCTTACAACGATATTATCGTTTACTCGGACATAATCTGGCCAATACCTATTCCGAGGACGATATTCAGCAGCAACATTGCGACTGGGCCGAGACCACGAGTGGCGCTGAACTGGTTTTTAATGACGGATTTCCTGTTCGTTACTGGACCTCTGGAAATAAGCAACGCTTTCTCGTGGATTTCACTCCGAAAATAAAGTTTGATCCGGATGTGATGAAAATTCCCGAAGGGTTTGAGACCTATGGCCTGGAATAGTAAGTTGTTGTTAAATTTCTCTCTGATTTTTTGTGTGCTTACCGCATTTTCTGTACACGGTGCCGAGAACAGAATCGTTCTAGAGGGAATCACAATTCAACCGCCCGTTGGGGAAGCTTGGAAAGTGATCTATCGTGGAAGTGATATTATGAGATGGGAAAAGGCAGGCCCATGGGAGGGGGAACGCTATAGTGCGCAGGTGCTGGTCTTTGCAATGGGCCCTGTATCCAAGAATGAATTTATCTCGAAAATGAAGGAATTTGTGCAAAAGGATTTTCCTTCTCCGGGTATGGTACTTAAAGATTTGGAATTTCGTGATAACGCAGATCGACAGTACCCCTGCTTGTCTTTTAACAGTCTGGAAAAAGAAAAGTTAAAGAAAAATAGTGACCCCATGAAGCCTAGATTTTTGTTGGGTGAATATTTGTATTGTTTACATCCGAAAAAAGAAATGACGGGATTTGCTGCCATCTATATGTTTGATGGGGAAAACCCCGGAGCGGGATTTAAAGCCACAGCGAAAAGATTTATTGATGGGATACAGGCCTTCCCATAAAAAGGGTAAAACCAGGTTCAATAAGATCTAACATATTTTTTGCGAGTTCTGTCTCCATAAAGAGTTTATTGATACGCTCAG
>JAOUPJ010000384.1 GCA_029879945.1 Gammaproteobacteria bacterium | reverse complement strand
ATGCCTACTGCGCAATTGAGCAGATGAACTTTCCATCCGATATTGATGGAAGTCATTTGTTGGAAAGGCTGTAAAATGGCCCAAAAATGCCTCGACAAACTCTATTTTCGATGCGAATTGTTAAAGACCTTGAACAAGATGGAACAAGGCGGTCATCTTAAGCAACGCCATGAATGCTATCAATAGACTGAAGAAGAATATTCTAATTCGAGACCCAAGAAAAAAGCTTGAGACTTTGCTCGTTTCTTCAGCGTTTTTCATCGGCTACCTATATCTCTACGTCTATCAAAGCATGCTCCACATAAACGTTAAATTAGTTTCCTTTGAGAGCCTATATCAAATGCCGCTCGTAGCAGGTGTTATCCTGGGATTGATCCACTACATCATCGTAAAGCCGGACCCGTTACAACGAAGTCCCAGCCGGAGGAAAGCCATTAGATTCTTTCAGAAAGAATTTCCAAGCAAATATTTGCTCGACCGATGTAATAAATGTGTTGAAGACCGAAAATCGTGTGCGAATTACATCAAGGAGGAATCCTTCGATCACATTAGATATTGGTTTTACGACATTTTCCACGGACCAATAGAAAAGGAATATCCAGGGATAGTAAAAGATACCTTTGCTAAGGGCTACACTTGTAAATTGCTTTACTACCTATCGTGGGTCTTGGGTGTTTTCATTGCACTGTCAATAGGCACCATTATGGCTCACCATCTACACCTATATGTACTTGAGCAATTCAAGATCGATTTCACAGCTCCACAGGTACTCTTTCCCTTGGTCTGCGTAGGGGTGCTTGCTTTGATAAGATTACTGAACAAGTCTGATGAGGAGAGACCTAGTGGTTGTTGGCAGGCTTGGCGACAGATTAATAGAATACACGTGGGTTGGCTCAGGACGCATGAGGATTTTCTTGTTGACCTGATTTGTAGGGCCGGCGGAAATGACAAACAATTTAGACAGAAATGACATTCTTGCTCTTTGAACGATTCCATTTGCCTTTGTCTTTAACTTGATGAACCAAATAAATATCCACTCTAAAATTAATTCCGCCAGAGACTTAGTTGAAAAAGTCCTGGCTAAGCACGAAAAACCTGTTGTAGCGTGTTCGTTTGGCAAAAACTCAATGGTGGTTCTGCACATGGTGTGGCAGTTTAAACCTGATGTGCATGTCTTATTTAATGACACGTTGATGGAGTACCCAGACACTTATAAGTTCAAGAGGGAAGTCACGCAAAAATGGCAGCTCAACATAATTGAGACAAAACCCAACAAAACGTTCTGGTGGATTGTTGAAAATTATGGGTTTCCATTGTTTTCCAGGAAAGGTCACGCCGATCCCTCGAAGAACTGTTGCAGGTATCTCAAGGAATATCCTATCGATAGAGTTCTCCGTAAGCATAAGTTTGATTTGTATTTTACAGGATTATCAAGGCATGAATCACGATTGAGAGAATTTTCTGCCAAGAAGTATGGTAATTACTTCTATTCAAAGCGGTCTAAGCATTGGAAGTGTCATCCAATACAAGACTGGACGAACGAGGACATCTGGAAATATCATAAGATATACGATATTCCACATAATACCCTTTACGATAAGACACCGCCAAACGGATTCGACCTTCGTACAGGATGTTGGTGTTGCACCATTCCTATCAGATACGGCAAAATTGAATTCCTAAGAATGAATTATCCCCACCTATGGAAACTACTTCTCAGCAAGGTATTAGGAAAAGTACTTTTACAGCAAAAGTTGGGAATAAATGCACCGCAAACTCAGATCGAGCATTTAATGCAAATAAAGCCATGCCTTTTTGATAAATATTGAGTATTATTTGACCCTGCGGTTAACACGCTATTTTCAACGCTGCTTATACTCATAAATACAACCAACGAGAGCTTAGGTGGTTAGTCTTATCCAACTGTGCAAGCGACAGCAAAAGTCAATGACCTTTCAAGGTGAGAAGGTAAATCTTGGGTATCTTGTCACACTTTCAGCTACAGATAGGCTTGTTATTTTGAACCAGCCGCGTAGTCCGGGAAAACCTGCGTCAAAAATGCGTCAGTCGCCAGTGGTAAATCGGTTGATAATAGAGTTGTTAGTTACTTGCAAACCACTTGCAAGTCTTGTTTTTAACCGAAAAACGTGTTTTAATCTATTGCCTATACAGCAATTATAGCAGAAACAAGGACTAAAAATCCGTGTGTCGTCGGGGTGCTTGTGACTGAGACCCTGCTCTACGGGGTCGGTCCGGAGTCTAAGGAGCCATGCCGTGGCCACGGTGGTGCATTGACAGACTAAGAATCAGTGGTCAAAAAAAGTGACCTTCGCAGGCTCTTTTTGCTTGACCTTGCGGCCAACCTCCGCCACAATAGCGGCAGCCACTTAGATGGCCATTCTTGGAGAAGTTGTGAACGAAGTCTTTGACACTCGATAGGTCGAAATTCGTGTGATGTCTCGAATGGTGGACCGTTGAGGGATTTGTAGACGTACGGTAACCTGATCGACGAGGGTAGGCGCAGGAATTGGCGAGTAATCTGCCTTGTCGAGCAACACGAAGAGGACTGCGTTCTTGGTAATCTCGTCAATTCAAGCGTGAAACGTCCAGCAATGGCGGGCGCAGAGTATCGAAACGTCTCACAGACTAACGTTCTATCGTGTCATCAGAGTTCTGTACGACGGAGGCTATATGAGCGAGGAAACGCGAAGAGAGTTCTTGAGAACTACGGGTCAATCCCTTGCCGCGACAGCCTTGGCTTTCGCACTAACGGACCCCCGGCGGGCTTCACAAGTAGCAAGTGCGGCTGAAGGGGGACAAGTCGGTATCCAGCAGGCTCCCGTGAGAGGGGCCTCAATCGTGGCATCGGGGGTCCTCAGTCACAGCGGTGAGTTTTCGTCGCGGATTTCAGACTTGGCAATACCTGGAAGAGGTCTG
>JAOUPJ010000383.1 GCA_029879945.1 Gammaproteobacteria bacterium | reverse complement strand
CAACTCATCCACAAGCGTTTGGAGGCCTCGGTGCCAATCATTTTTATCAGTGAAGTAGTTATGTTGAAGTTTGCCTCCTAATTCTTCTGTCCAATCCTCTGATTTGATAACATCTTTCCCATGGATCCAAACACATTGATCTTTTAAGGCTCGATATTCTTTTGTCATGTTGAAAACTACGAATACGGGAACCTCGGATTGCTTTATCAATTCTCCTTTGTAAAATCTCACGGGCATAATCTTGCTGCCCAAGAACGTATAATTACTGCATGTAGGTTCGACAGTGGCAATATGTTTGTCTGCATAGAAAACCCAGTAATCTAAATGTTGACTAATCTCATGTAAGTCTTCAATATAGCCGCCTTCAACAGAGATGCCCACAGGCTTTAATTTTAGTTTTCCTTTAGACAGACGTTCAATCTCTAACCTTATTTTCTTTGCACACTCACTGCCCCAATTAGTTCTTTCTTTCTCCCAGGCGTGAAGGCGAAAGATTACTCTAAATTCCTTACCCAATCTACTTCACCTCCGTTCCCATGTATCATCAACATGCTTGAGCGCGAGTTTTAATACCATATTAACCAATGAATCGAGCGGAATTTTTTCTCGATCGGCGATTTTTTTGAAGTAATTGTAGAGTCGTGGGGGAAGAATAAGACCTGGTTCCAACTCAATTACGGGATGCGGATTACTGCAATTACAGGTTGCATGGGTGCATTTAATGGATCGGATAAGAGTTTTTCCGCATTTTGGGCATTCACCGGTCATAAGATATTGGAGTTTAGCCATCTACAACACCTTTCTCCTCCTGCGCCCAGAGACCCGAAGGAAGATTTGATTTTGTTGGCGAACTCGAAACCATCTCTAAACGCAGTTTAAGGAATGTGGTTGGAGGACGGGCGGGTATCTCAATGACCTTTCCCAATGTTTTTCCCATCCTCCTCCCATGCCTCCAGATGTGCCCGCGTTGGGTCACCATCATTTTTACCGTCGCCTTCTTACCATTCTGCTATTTATTGGAGTAAAGATGCCTGTTGGTTTTTTCGGAATCAGCACGCATTTACCAGATGCTTCATCCCAGAGTTCTTCACCTATGATACATCCATGTTCATCGCGCATGTTTTTCACTCAGTTAGTTGGTGTAGGTATTTCGTGATTTTGACGCATTGATGCAAATCGGGGTTCCAAACAGTTCCGGGTGGGCACTTAGGTTTTTCAAATTCAATTTTTGTGCATTGATGTAAATCTTCGTTCCATTCTTCTACTCCGATTATGCACCCATGTTCGTCTTTTTTTGGGCCTGTCGGCGTCGACTGTTCTGTTAATCTACGTTCTCGCAGGATAGCGTCGACAAGCGATGCATTATCTTTAGTTATCAGGATCTTCATTTGGCTTAGGCTGGCTCCTTTGAGTCTTTCCGCGAGCGCTGTTTTTTTGGATCCACAGTTTTCGCAGATGACTACCTCGACTGCGTTGGGAAAGATAATAGTGTCCTTTCGATCTCTCCGCGCTTCGACGCTTAAACGCACCCCACAAAGAGGACAATTTGTCACGATGTCTCACCTACTGCAACCCAGCCTTTTGTGGTAAGAGGTCCTGGTGGCCTCATTGCAATCCGGGCGAGCGTTTCATCCAAATCATGGATAATTGAGGTAACCACGGTTTCTAACTCGTCAAGAATCTTTTGGATCCTTCGCGACGCCTCGCCTTGCAAATCATAGCCCGTCATGGATTTTGGGATTTTGTCGGTAATGTTTTTCAGGAAGTCTTCTAAGTTTTGCTTTTCTGCCTGTGCACTGTTTACAACATACATAATTTCCTCTGATTTTCTCTTGCCATACTGTTCATTGACTCGGCCTGTGTAGATATATGAGATCCAACGCCAAGCGTTTTCTGTGTTCAAACCAAGTTTGTGAAGGACCTCTTGTTTTTTGGGCGGCTCAACCTCCTTGATGCTACATGATATTGACACGGGAACGCGATGTCCACACGGCAATTCTACCGACGTAGCAAGCGACATAGGATTTGCAAGAGCGCCGAAGTTGTGTTCAGCTATCGCCATCGGAGCCGCATAATCAAAATAATCTTTGAGTTTTTCTGGGTTTTTCCTATAGGCATTGATCGGTTTGGCATAGTCTGCATAAATTGCGCACGTCGTCATCACCGGTCCAGCGGTATTCTCAGCCATCTGAGTAGTTACGCACGTCTCCTCGCCACAATTGGGGCACGGGAAAGGCTTATTCAGCTCGATTTTGCGGTCGCCGAAGCCCAGCAAAACCGGGATTTTTCCAAGTTTCATTTTCTCACGACCTTCAATTTTGTTCGTTGCTTGAGTTTTTCAATGGCGGGATTGCGGACGTCTTCTTCAAACAAGACAAGGCCTGAGCAGCCGTGTAATTTGTTTAAAACCCGCCGGAAGATACTCATTTTTCCTCCCCCAACCATTTTCCGCACCTCGGGCAACGTTGAGGTGTTTCGATCCTCGGCACCCAGGTGTGATGACATTTTGGGCATTCTAATTTTTCCATCATATAACCCCAGAGTAGCTCCTGTTCAAAATTGCTGTATGCAAAATAGTTACGCGCGATAGCGTTCGATTAAATACGAAGGTAACATCATCATTATAAAGCTTTCGCTTTCTGTTTATATTTTACACTAAAAATGCAGATTGTTTAAACATTTCGTTAGCCTCAATTCAGCGATGCTTTCTAAAATCCGCTTCAATTCGTGCCTTTTCAGCCGATCGGAGGCAAGGCTTTAAAAAGCGAACGAAACAAACCTTATTTTCGCCTTTAAAGGCAGGAAAAGGAGAGATTTGCAGGCGAAAACGAAAAAGAGATCTATTTTGGCAATCGCATTGATTACTTCGCTATCGATTTGCGCAGCCATGGCTACGTTACTTGTTTACCAAAACATTTCCACGACAATGCGGATTAAAATGACGGTGATGCTGGA
>JAOUPJ010000382.1 GCA_029879945.1 Gammaproteobacteria bacterium | reverse complement strand
CGCAGCTGATGTGTGATTGGGACTGGAATTGGGCAGCAGAGATAAAAGAGACCAAACACAAGGTTCGATTTAGCCGACCACAAACGATTGCCGAAGGGAGTGACTGTTGTCGATTTGAATTTTTCCGCTGTTAGCCGCTGAAACATATTCGCCATATCGCCCCGGCAAGCTGGCGTCAATACACACACATCATTCACCCCGCTCGCTGGGCTTTAGCCACTCACCCCGGGCATTTCCCACAAGTTTTTCACCCCATATTTTATAGCTGCTACCCCCTCAGTAAAAACAAAATTTTTCAAGAAATTCCATATCAGGCCGTTCAAAAAGGGATTCTGTATTTGGCGGATTGAGCTACCTACCGGTCAGTTAATTTAAGCGGCATATAGCCCCGGAAGCTCCTTCAGAAAAGATATTGGCAGCGAGCGGAGTGTGAATGTATGTATATAAAGGTGTCAATGATACGTGTAATCGGCTTAACAGTATTGGTTTCTGCCCTCAGCGCATGTAGCAGTGGGTCTTCAGACAATGAGGAACCACCTAAGAATAATGATGTGCAGCTTAGCGGGATAGTCTATGACGCTGAATTATCGGGTGCTCGAGTAGAGCTGCTCCTTGGCGACACAGTCGTGGCGTCAACCTTGTCTGACGACACAGGTTCCTACAACTTCAATCTAAGCCTCACTGAAGCGGATAGCTCCAAGCTGGCCATTGTTCGGGCTACGCGTGGCAAATTTAAACTACGGTCCTTACTAGGAACAGCCAACGCACTCGTCCAAAATAAAGACAGCAGTGGAAAGCTTAGCGGCGAGAATTTTTCCGCAGCCAATATCACGAACGTCTCCACCTCCATGGCTGCGATCATGGAGCAACAGAACAGTGGAACTCTCCCAAGCACGCAAACAGCAATTGAAACATTACGAGCTACAATTCAAAGCACCCCTGCGTTACAGACCAAGGTCAAACAAATCGCTGCAGCAGTCAAGGCTGTTATTGATTATGAAGCAACTCATACTGCAGCAGACACCGACCAGTTGGCCAAAGATTTGGCCGCCTCCGCCACCTTGGCGACAGACCTCACAACGGTAATCTCGACTAACACTGCGGGGCTTGCGGAAGCAGACTTGATTACTAAAGTAGAGAGCGATCCCAAACTCGCGACGCAACTGCCAGAATCCCCAATCAGCACAATTGGCGACTTGGCGAATCGTTATTACGTAACAGGAAAGAAGGGCGGCCCGGGTCGATTATTCGTTTTTGGAGCAGGTGGGACCACAGTAACGCTTGCTAATGCAGCGAATATCAGTAGTGGTGGAAACGGATTGACTGGAAGCGCCAGTTTCGACGCGATGACTGGAGTTCTTACAATGGATTTTAGCGGCAATGCCGGCCCTACGATTACCGCAACGATCCAGGCAGGAAATCTAAACGCCTTTTCCGCCGATGTAGTGGAAGATGCCACAAACAAAGGAAGCATACTCTATCGTCGCATCATACCTGTCGTTGAAAATATAGCGGGAGATACTGTCAATCAAATCACCGAAGGAACTGCGCTTGCAACCACCTTGCTCGTTGATTTCAGAAATTCCAGAGCAATACGTTTTCCCAGTGTCTGTGATGGAACTACGAACGATGGATGGATGGCCAACATCCAGGGTAAACTTTCCGGTGTAAGCTGTAATAACTATCTAGGAATGATGATTATCACACCACCCTCGAATCCAGTTGGTGTATCTGAAATGATTTTTGGTCTCATGGCCGATGGTTGGGACGGAGTAAGCGTTACTAATGCCATGAATGTTTCTGTGTGGGAAGCAGATGTAGCAAGTGGTACAGTACTTGCCGACTACGGACGTGCATACATTCCCCAAGGCGCCACGATTCCAAAACAATATGATCCAGGCGCTACGGGTATAGTTGGTAACTTGCGTATACTTCGTAACGGAAACTCACAACTACTCTTCGTTACAGCGAACGATACAACAGGGGATAATGTCGCAGGCGGTAGCGTCGATATATACAAGAGCAATGGTACCACTGAAATTAAAAATCATCTAGTACAAGGCACACACACCGATTTTGGCGCACTGCTTGTGAATGGTTCTATCAAAACGACCACCGATTTCGCCTCTGCGCATGCAAGCACCTCTGTCTCGGTCAATCTGGGGCGTCATGCAGGGGGAGGTCTGAACGCACTATTTCAACCCCACAATCCCACTGCACCGGGCGCGATCATAACTCGATTGCAATATAGCCTGAGCGTACTCGCCTCATCAGATGTCAGTGGAAAAACATTTGAGCTACGCAATTTGGGAGACGCCACGGATATAACAGTAGTAACCTTTAAAACCGATGGTACAGGTGTCGTGACAGATAGTACAGGCACACAAACCATGGCATGGGCAGTGGGACCAAGCGTATCAGGAACAACAACTGTTTTTGACTACACGCATGGTCAGAATACTGTAAATGTTACGATGCCCGATGGCGAAGTGGTTTATCTATTCGCAGATAAAACAGCAGGCACCGGAAGCTTTGTTGGCGCTTCCTATAGCTTGAAGGCAGGAGCCTTCGTGAGCATGGGAGGATTCCTCGCGGTAGAACGGCTATTGTTCTAAAAAGCCAAACAAATCTACCAGCCCCCGCAATAGCGGGGGTTTTTTATTGGGTACGATTTTGGTGTTTGGTCTCATGTTTTATCTTAAGAAGAATCTACCAGTAGATATCAATAATCAAAGACTTTCTACAACGCACATCTTGGCTCTTTTAAATCAGTGATACCGCGTCATCACACTAGTAATTTTTTCTTTAATAAAGTCATTGAATACTCGAATTCTCCTAACACGACGCAAGTCTGGGTGACTTAATAACCAAATGGGTACGCTTGGCAAAATAACACCATTTTCAAATCGAATTAGATCGCTTTCTGCCTCTCCAATAAATACGGGTAAACGCCCAATACCTAATCCAGATT
>JAOUPJ010000381.1 GCA_029879945.1 Gammaproteobacteria bacterium | reverse complement strand
GAAGAATTGCTCACCCTGACATGGCCCAACAAGGAAAAAAATAAGCAACTTGCTGAATTATTGGTAGATTTCTCAAATCACTACGCACTTCCCACTGTTGTCCTAACATGCGGAGAGAAAGGGGCGTATTCTTGCACTAACGGTGAAATAGGGTTCTATCCAACCCCCCAGACCAGCAATTTGATTGACACTGTCGGCGCAGGTGATGCCTTTTCTTCCGTGTTGATCAGTGGACTATTGCTGAATTGGCCCATCGAAACGAGCATGCAGCGCGCGCTGCGTTTTGCTGCCGATATCTGCCAGATTCAGGGGGCCACGACCAACAATAGGGAATTCTATAATAAACACTTGGAAAGCTGGACCTAAGGAGCAAAAACCATCCATAACAGCAAAGGATTGTATCTCGTATTAATCTCCACGCATGGACTGATTCGTAGCCACAGTCTGGAGCTGGGTCGAGACTCCGATAATGGCGGACAAATTAAGTACGTCGTTGAACTTGCTCGAGCACTGGCCCAGCACCCGGAAATTGATCAGGTGGACTTGCTCACCCGCCAGATCTTCGATCCCAAAGTGGACCAGGATTATGCGCACCCCTTTGACATGCTCAGCGAGAAGGCACGAATAGTCCGCATCCCTTGTGGCCCCAAGCGATATTTGAGAAAGGAAGTGCTATGGCCCTATCTGGGCACGTTTGTAGACCGCGCTCTCAAGCATATACGGGAAGTGGGACGCGTACCGGATATCATACACAGTCACTACGCCGATGCGGGTTATGTGGGTGCCCATCTGGCGAGCCTGCTGGGTGTCCCCTTGGTGCACACAGGGCATTCCCTAGGCAGAGACAAGCTTCATCGCTTAAAAAACCAGGGCATGAAAGTCGACACGATCGAGTCTCGATACAATATTTCCCAACGCATTGAAGCCGAAGAATACACCCTGGATGTCGCTGCACGCGTTATCGCCAGCACGCAACAAGAAGTGGCTGAACAATACGCCCTCTACGACAACTATCAACCCGAGTCCATGTCTGTGATTCATCCTGGCGTGGAGTTATCACAATTCAAACCACCCGGGCGCATCACACCCAAGCCGCCCTTCCGCAAAGAATTAGAACGCTTTTTACTTAAACCCAACAAGCCCATGATTCTGGCGCTTGCCCGGCCCGATATACGCAAAAACGCGAAAACCCTGGTGACTGCCTTTGGCGAACATGCCGAATTGAGAGACATTGCCAATCTGGTCGTTCTGGTTGGCAATAGAGAAAACGCCCAGAGTTGGGATAAGGAACAGATGGATGTATTTTCTGAGTTATTACTCTTGATCGATAAATATAATCTCTATGGCCACGTAGCTTACCCCAAAGAACACCAGCCCAATGATGTGTCCGGCTTATATCAACTGGCCACTCGAAGCAGAGGTGTGTTCGTCAATCCGGCACTCACCGAACCTTTTGGTTTAACCATTATTGAGGCCGCAGCAAGTGGTTTACCTGTTATCGCCACCGAAAATGGAGGCCCAGTGGAGATACTTGCAAACTGCAAAAATGGCTTGTTGATTGATCCTCATGATGCAGACAAATTGGGAGAAACGCTCTACCTCGCCCTGAGCAATCAGAAGCGCTGGCAGCGGTGGTCCAAGAATGGAATTGCCGGTGCACACAAGCACTACACCTGGAAGGGACATGCTCAGCGTTATGTCAAAGATATAAAAAAACTTCTCAGCAAGTCCAAGAAGACCAAACGCATAGGACTGGTAAAAAGCAGAATGCCCACCATCGATAGACTGGTCATTTGTGATATAGACAACACGCTGATCGGTGATAGATCCGGGCTCAGTCAATTATTGCGTCGCATTAAAAACTCAAATACGAATATTGGCTTTGGCGTGGCCACCGGCAGACACCTGGAAAGTGCCCTACAGGCCATAAAGGAATGGAACATTCCACAACCAGATCTGTTAATCACATCGGTAGGCACCAATGTGCACTACGGGGAGCGCTTAATTTTTGATGCAAGCTGGGCGAGACATATTCACTACCGCTGGGATGCCCAAAAAGCAAAAAAACTCATGAAAGAGTTTGATGATCTTTTGCCTCAACCGAAAATCAGCCAGAACCCCTATAAAATAAGCTATTTCGTTGACAACAAACGCCCACCTAGATTGCGAGAAATCAGCACCTATCTTCGCCAACACGATATTCATGCCAACCTGATCTATTCTCATGGTGCATACCTGGACATACTTCCCATGCGTGCCTCCAAAGGAAACGCAGTTCGGTTTGTGGCAGACAAGTGGGGGATTCCGGTAGACAAGATTCTAGTGGCCGGCGATTCAGGCAATGATGAAGACATGTTAGTGGGCGACACGCTCGGAGTGGTGGTGGGTAACTATAGCCCGGAACTTAAAAAATTACAGAATCGACCACGGGTCTATTTTGCAACAAATAAATACGCCCATGGAATTCTCGAAGGCATGGAACATTACAAATTTTTCGAGCCGCAGATTATTACCCACGAACCGGCTTGAGTCCGTCGGCCCTCCCAGCCCGGCACCACGGTGAATGAAACCACCCTAATCTCAGCCAAGCTTGTATAATGGCACCCTACTATGCACTGCAAGCGTTATGAGTCTAGGCCACCACAATTGAAATAGATGCAAATTCCAATTAGAACTCCGCTGATCCTGATCTTGAGTACGTACCTTTACGCACCGCTTTCCCTCGCAGAAGATGCCCATTGTCTTTTCCCCCAGGGACTGCTTCGCCACGATATCCCCAAGGCCAAGGGCGATGAACTGGTTATGCTTGCCGATAAAAGCGAAGGCAAACAAGGGGGAAAGTTTCAGTTCAAAGGTAACGTGAAACTGGTTCGCAAAGAACAGTATATCGAGGCCGACAAAGCCGAATATGAAGCTGCCAACCAGGAATTGACCGCTCAGGGCCATATCCACTTACAGACCCAGCAATTGGT
>JAOUPJ010000380.1 GCA_029879945.1 Gammaproteobacteria bacterium | reverse complement strand
TATGAGCCGAGGAATACCCTGACTTGCCCGCGCGATCGTTCGCAGTGCCGCCGCAGAAAAAATTCTCGCCCCTTGATAGCCCGCAATGGTCAGACGATGCGTAATGTAGTCTTCCGTTTCTGCGGTAGACAAGGGAGAAAGATGGGCCGAAAAACTGATACGCTGTTTCAATTGCCGTATAGTGTGCTGACTCAAGTGAGTATTCAACTCTGGCTGGCCGAACAGCACGAGTTGAAGTAGTTTTCTCTTTGGCGTTTCCAGATTACTAAGCAAACGCAATACCTCAAGAGAAGGGCGTGGCAGGGCATGCGCCTCGTCCATACAAATGACGACAGTCTTTTTTTCCGTTCTATAGGTCTCAATTAGAAAATGAGTAAACGCCTTGAGTAAGCCGTGTAGAGTGGGACTGTCATCGTAAGGAATGTTTAGCTCGTCGGCTATGGCCAGCAACAAACTCAGAGGACTCATATAGGGATTGGGTATATAGGCGGTTACATAATGAGACTCGATCATGCTGAGAAATTTTCGGCAGAGCAAGGTTTTGCCGGAGCCTACTTCACCAGTCACCTTAACAAAGCCCTCCCCCGTACGGGTGGCAAAAAGCAATTTGTTTATCGCTTCCTGGGTGCTGGCGTGATTGTAGAAGTAATCCGGATCCGGAGTAAGCGAAAAAGGTACAGTGTTAAATCCAAAAAATTGCGTGTAGAGGAGCCGATCATGCGTCAGTGCCTGGGTATTTGAATTCGCTTCCACTGCCAATATAGTCATGATAGTCCCCTATTGCTGAGCGAATCCGCCCATGCCTCGCAGTCTGTTTCTGCTTGCTTCAAGTTGTCTGTTCCACTGGTCTCCGTTCAGATCAAGCACGGTGGGTTTTAGTAGAATAACCAGTTCCTTTTTCACACGGGTTACGCGCTGATGTTTGAATAACGCGCCCAAGAAGGGAATATCTCCTAGCAAGGGAATCGAAGCTTCCGAATCCACTACTGATTCCTTCATAAGGCCCCCTATCACCACCACCTGTCCACTCTGGGCTCGCACTACATTGTCTGACTCTTGCACCGTGCTAAACGCCAGTGGAATGGTAAAACTCTGATCGCCGATAACAAAGCTTTTGCTTTTTTGGGAGACCTCACTCACGGCAGGATGAATATGGAGATTAATGGTATCCCACTCATCGATTTGCGGGGTCACGTCCAGAGCAATACCGGAAAAAAAGGGTTTCAGTTCAACACTGGGAGTCACGGTGGTGGTGCTTCCGGAAACACTGGAAGAATTGGTCACCCCGGTAACAAAATATTCATCGCCACCAACCTTGATCACCGCTTTTTGATTGTTAACCGTTGAAACACGGGGACTGGAAAGTACTTGCACATTACCCTGATTTTTCAGCAACTCCACAAAGGCATTAAAGTTTGTGCCACGCAATGCAATACTGAAAACACCACCGAAGGCATTGGTGGTTGAACCTGTTGGTGAAGTGACACTGAGGTCAGAGGTATTACCTGCAATATTGCTAACCCCCGCCAAATCAGGGACCGAGCCGCCTCCAACCATACTCGTTCGAGTTGTTGCGCCGCCCTGGCTCACCAGACCACTCCAATTGATTCCCGATTGAAAGTGATCACTGAGTTCTACTTCCAAAATTTTCGCCTCGAGAATAACCTGCCGATTCAAGGTGGCGTGGGTCATGCCGAGAAATTTTTCGACCGTTCTAAGCTCTTTTGGCATCGCACGCACAAAGACCACGCCGGCCTGGGGATTGGCAACCACTCTGCGACCCTCTTCTTCGCCTATCATGGCCTTCAGCGTTTCAGTCATTTCTTTCCAGAAATTTGCGTCCGTTTCGGTTTTGAGTTCCACTCCCGCTCCCCCTGCGCCAGCACCGGTATTGATGCCGGTGGAAGACACGCTCACATCACTCTTTCCTTTTCGACTAAAGTTTAGATAGTTCACGGGAAATAGGCGACTGCTCATGGTGTTACCAAACACGGTGATCATCGTTCCATCACGTTCATAGTCGTAGCCATAGATTTCTTTGAGTTTTTGGAGCACTTCCACCAATGTCACATTCTTAAGCTGCAGGCTAACCGCACCGCGTACATCTGGATGCATGACGATATTTTTGCTTGTATTGTCGACTAGGCCCAGTAATAGTTCTCTTACATCTACCGCCTCTGCATTTAAATCAAAACGTTCTTCTAGCGGTTTGGATACACCGGGGGGACGAAAGCTGGGGGGAGGCAGAATCGCCTGGCTCACCTCTGGAGGCAGCTCCACTTCTCGAGATCCCTCAGCCTGTGAAACGTTAGTACTTTGTTCGATTGCACTCAGCACTTTTCGCTTGGATTTCATTTCCCCATTCGAGGCGCAGGCAGTGAGTAGAATCGCCCCGCAAATAAGGACTAGAGACTTGGATCGGAATGTCATTGATAGCGCCTCAACCAAGGTGTTCTGGAATTGCCCAGGGAAAGTTCAAGCCGTGTACCTTTGGATTCCATCACTACCCTGCCCGGGTGTATCGCTACCAATTTCGAGCCGTTGTAGCTTTGTCCAATATGGAGTTTTTTGCCATTTATAAAGGCAAATTTTCGAAGTTTACCTATTACCACCGATTCAAGTACCAATGCGCTCTGTTGCGCATCTGTACCCGCGCTACGTCCACCTTCGTCTCGAAAAATCGGGTAAGGTCGAGTTGGATCGGCCATGCCGGACCAGACCACCGAGCTACACGGTAGTATAAAAATGAGTAAAAACAGAGGCAAAAACTTGCTTTGGTATTTCATGATATGGAAATTGCAAGTTCCATACCCTAGGTAGTAATATTTTTTAAAATAAAAACAATTGGTTACAACTACAACTGTAACCAGTCTTTGCTTCCGCTCAAGGTATGTAATTGCACCACCAATTGGGTTTTAGGGTGTTCCAGGGCCTGGATTTCCACCTCCCCCCAAAACAGGCGCCAGGGTAGCTTT
>JAOUPJ010000107.1 GCA_029879945.1 Gammaproteobacteria bacterium | reverse complement strand
AGAGCCTAAGAAATTCAGTTTTGAACCCAAGGATCATGTGGACCTGGGTGAGAAGCTGGGCATGTTCGATTTTGAAACTGCCAGCAAAATCACTGGTTCTCGCTTTGCCTTGTTCAAAGGCCCTATCGCCAGACTGCATCGGGCATTGACTCAGTTCATGCTGGATACCCATACCACGGAACATGGCTATCTCGAAACCTATGTGCCCTATATCGTAAACAGTCAATCTTTACTGGGTACAGGCCAACTTCCAAAATTCGCAGAAGACCAGTTTCGCATTTCACACGAATCAGAGAGCGGAAATGAATTCTACCTGATTCCTACTGCGGAAGTGCCAGTCACCAATATTGTTGCTAATGAAATACTGGAAGAGAGCCAGTTGCCTTTACGTATGACAGCACATACCCCCTGCTTTAGAAGTGAGGCCGGTTCTTATGGAAAGGATACACGAGGACTGATTCGACAACATCAATTTGAAAAAGTGGAAATGGTTCAGATCGTAAAGCCGGAGGACTCGTACCAGGCATTGGAAGAATTGACTGGGCACGCAGAAACGATTTTACAAAAACTGGAACTGCCCTATCGTGTACTAAGCCTTTGCACGGGTGATATCGGCTTTTCGGCAGCCAAGACCCTGGATCTGGAAGTGTGGTTGCCCGCACAAAATTGTTATCGAGAAATTTCTTCGTGCAGTAATTTCGAAGACTTTCAGGCCCGACGCATGATGGCCAGATGGCGCAATCCCCAAACAGGCAAGCCTGAACTGGTTCATACCCTGAACGGCTCAGGACTGGCCGTAGGGCGCACCCTGGTGGCGGTGATGGAAAACTATCAGAACGAAGATGGGAGTATCACAATTCCAGAGGTGTTAAAGCCTTATATGGCGGGATTGGAATCGATTCCGCACTCCTGAGCAAAACTATTGTGGAATGACGGCCAAGGGTAGATCAAATTCTCTGCCAGTGCGTTGATCTCTCAATCGGAATTTCATTTCGTAGGTCTTGAGCGGGCTTGCCGTGTCAAAGGTGTGAGTGTAGCTCAGTTTTTCTCCTGCGGAGAGGATATAACTGCTGAGTAACTCAGGGTTGTCATCAATGTATATCAATACCGTTTCGGTATCGCGGAATGTAAAACTGAGTACGTCAAACAAGCGGTTTGTAATACTGAGATAGTTCATTGTGATCTTGCTGCCAGCCTGAATTTCAAGATTGTTGATATCCAACAGGGCGATTCCCGATTTGGCAAAAAGCGTTTTGAAGTTCGTGGTGCAATTCAAGTAGCCTGAAGTTTCAATTTCCGGGCTCAACTCCAGGTAGGCCTTTATTTGCAGACGCGTATTCGTCTCACAGCTTACATCCAGGTTGACGGAACCGTTGCTGGTATTGAGCGTATACGACGACAGCTCACTAGCTCCGTCATATATATGCACTTTTATCCCTGTCCCATCATTGATCACGCTTTGTGGGCCCAGCGCGAATACCTTGATTGCAATGTTTGCTTTATCAATACCATCACTCAAAACTGTATCCACGTCGCTATTCATGGCGATGGAAATGGGGCGCAGTGCATCGTAGCTCAGCGATACTTCTTTGCTTGCATTGATGGAATGAAACCTGGCATTGATCACTGCACTGCCGCCTGTCTTTTTCTGTATAGCCGTTGCGAGCCCCGCACTATTGAAGGTATTGTCGATGTGGACTATATCGGGTACAGAGGTCCACCATTCCGCAGCATGCGTCACATCAATGCGTGAACCATCTGCGCGAACGGCGTAGGCCTTGAATTGCTGGGGCAGACTGTATTCCAGCGTCGTGAGAGTGCTTTCAATTTCCAGTGAGGAAAAATTTTCAACTACAGTATAGGTTTGAACCGCCGTTTGTGTTCCGAAGCTCGCCTCGACTTCAAGGGAGCCCGGTGCGAGAGTATAAGTCAGACCCGGTGATGAAAGGGGCTTGGGAAATGTACCGACCAGGGGAGTAGTCGTGCTCCAGCGGGCCTGATCGGTGATGTCCACTTTGTAGTTGATATTCAGCTCAGAAGAAAAATAGTGCGCATAGGCCTTGAGTTGGTGCGCGGTACTAACAATAAAACTGTCGGCTTCGGGTGTAACGGTAATTTGGCTCAAACTGCCATTCAATACATCAACCGGAAATTGAGCACTAAAATTCTTGTAGAGAGCGTGTATAGTCGTGGTGCCAGTAGTTTTGGCGCGAAATGTTCCGGGCGCACTGCCTGGGACGGACTCCATGATTTTGGTTTCTTTTGAAATCCAGCGTACCAGGTCGCTAATTTCAGTGCGGGAACCGTCGTTAAAGTAGCCAAATGCTTTGTATGTGTGTCGTTGTCCCAAATGTATTACTGATGGCGATGATTCGATCCGGATGGATGCCAATTCGTCTGCGCTGTGTACTTGCAAGGAACTAGACGCCGTTACTCCGGCATATTCCACGCTGATTACGAGGTCGCCACTAGTGTTTAGATTGCTGCTCACTAGTCCTTTATTCTCTTCAAGATTACTGACATTGGCGACATCACTGTTGTTTGAAGTCCATGTGAGTTCAGGAAGTGCGCTCACGTCAAAAGGTGAATAGCCGGATATGATTGCTGTGGCTTTAAAAGGAGATTTCGAGCCCTGGAGCAAGTGTTTCTGAACGGGAGACACTTCGAGGCGATTCACGTCAAGCGGATTGACCTTTACATCAAGCTCCGTAGAAAGCCCGTTTAACGAGCTTGAAACCCTGGCGTTTCCCAATCCCAAAGCACTAAGCTCACCACGATGGATTTCATTATTACTTACATGCAGCAGTCGTTCATCGGAGCTTGTCCATAAAACTGACTTGCTCACGTCTTCAATTTTTCCGTCTGTGAAGTAGGCTGCCGCCTTGAGTGATCGTCGTTCTCCCAGAACCATGTCCAGTGTGGTGCCACCGGATTCAATCACCAGTTGACTCAAGGTGGAACTGTTCACTGTGATGGTCTCTTCCAGTTTCTTTTCCAAAAAGGTAAAAGAGAGTAGGGCATCACCACTTGATTTTCCGATTAACAGCACGCTGTTTGAGGAGTCCAGCTTCACGTCGAGTGTGTTCGGCGCACTGTTCTCTATGCTCGTTTCTGATGACACATTCACAGCTCTTCCACTGCTATAGTTTGCATAGACTTGCACGCTGCGTTCTCCATGCAAATGAATGTCATCATAGCTGCCAAGCAGTTGCAGGTCGGTGATCGAGTCGGGTATCAGTTTGATCTGTAGCGCACTGCTGCTGCTCAAATCTGGATGCGACGCGTTGACAAGAAAAGAGACGTCAGAATCGGGGGAAGCACCAAGCGTACTCAGTAATCCGTTGTCACTGATTTCCACCGATGGTTCACTCTCATTCCAGGAAACCTGTGTTGACAAATCCCGGCTCGTTGAATCACTGAAATGACCAATGGCCTGCAAGGCCAAGGAGGTACCGTGAATAAAGCTTTTTTCGTCAGAGAACTTGGGTCGTATTTCTAGAGAACTGAGCGTCGCAGAACTGACAGTAAGGGAGGCGGACGTTTCCAGACCCAGGTAAGATGCGCGGATTTGCGTTGAGCCAGTCTCCAATCCTTTGAACGCGCCTGCCTCTTCTGTTGATGTTTCAGCGATTGTGGGAGATTTAATCTGCCATTGTGCCAGTCCTGTAAGATCTTTGGTGCTGGAGTCCGAATAAATACCCGTAACAGAAAACGTTGTTCGCATTCCTTTCGGAGTGGACGAAACGGGAGGCGTTAGTGATAGTTTTACAAGTCGCAAACCTTGTGGGTCGGTACTGTATTCTTGGGCGGAATCATCCGCACCACCGCAAGCGGTTAACGCTGCGATGAGAGAAAGTAACACGATGGGTTGGCAGTACCTAAACATAGACTAACTCTGAGTCGATCTTGGACTCTCGTTACTCTATAAAACAGGGATGAAAAGAGGCTTAACGTGTACTGCTTGGTAAGGTTAGTTTCGTATGAATCGGGATTGCGGCACCTTGCACACTACTCGCTTGTGAGGGCTGTGCCTTTTCAGCAGGAAGATCCCCATAGGAAACAACCAGTAAGGGAGTGAAGAAAAAGATAATGGCAACTAGAACCCAACTAAGAAAGGGGGCTTCAATATCATTATTGCTTTTAAGCTGAGCGGGATCTGCTTGATTTTGTTCTGGGTTCACGATGGGTCCTTCTACTACCGGATAAAACTCAAGTTCCGTAGGCACATCTTGTACCGATTTGTGCCGCAAGTAAGGTATCGTTATTTTGCGGGATTTCTTGACGGAAATTTATTGAGGTAATGCGGGATTAGATTTGTTTTAATCGGTCCGGGAATTCAGGCGAATCAAGCAGATGAGCGATAGTGGGTAAAATCGGAATCTGAGAATTTTAATCCAAAGGGTCCAGCGCCAGGAAGGCAGAAGAAAACTCGGTAAAGTCCGGAGAGAGAACCGGTACCGTGTAGGTGTTTCTCACGCGGCGGTGCGCTTCCCCATGTTGGTCAGCCTGGATGGATATGTCTTCCAGGTCCGACGGCATCAGTACCAGAGAGGGGCCGTCTTCAAGGATTTCGTGAACCAGACACGGGATGTCGCGGTAGAGGACTCGTATACCAATCATCTGTCTCAACTGCTCTAGCTGCAGTTCCATTGCCTTCGGTTCTCTCAATGCCATCATAGTGGCCGCGCCTCAATTTGTTAGTCAACGTTATACAATTACATTATTGACTGTTTTGTCTCCTTGTGCAAATGGATTTTCCACTCATTTAGGCCTTAACTTAATCGATCTTTTCCACGCTGGGGTTCGAGGCCGAATACAAATCCGGTACCCCGGGTTGGGGCTAGAAGTGATATAATTGCGACCCTTGTTGTTTGCCAGGTTAAGCCGCTGAAATTATGGGTAAAAAGATAAAAGTTCTGTTCGTGTGCATGGGCAACATCTGCCGTTCTCCCACTGCACATGGCGTCTTCCAGCACCTGGTGAACGAGGCGGGTATTGCCAAGCAAATCTTTGTCGATTCGGCCGGAACCCATGCCTATCATGTGGGTGAGTCTCCAGACAGGCGTGCCCAGAAGACGGCCACCAAGCGGGGCTTTGATTTGAGTAAAATTAAGGCTCGCCGGGTCGATGTAAATGATTTCGAGGAATTTGACTACATTTTAGCGATGGATCGGGACAATTACCGACATTTAGAAGCAAAATGCCCCGACAAACACAAACCTAAAATTCAGCTTTTCCTGGAATTTGCTCCCTATTATGGAGATACGGAAGTGCCCGACCCCTATTACGGTGGGCAGAACGGTTTTGAGTTGGTTTTGGATATGGTAGACGCCGCAGCAAACGGCCTTTTGGCCCATATTCAAAGCCGTGATCTGTAAAAGAGGGCATGAGGGATTATGCTGGAATTAAACGTCGTTTCTAGTCAAATCAAAGATTTAAGAGAGCGCTCCGAGTCTCTGAGGGGGTATCTTTGACTTCGAAGGCAAGAAAGAGCGCCTAGACGAAGTCAATCGCGAGCTGGAACAACCCAATGTCTGGAATGACCCAGAAAGGGCGCAGGCCCTGGGCAAGGAAAAGACACAGTTGGAAGACGTGGTCCACGTGCTGGACGAAGTCGGTACTCGTCTCAAAGATTCCGCCGAACTGCTAGCCTTGGTGGAAGAGGAGCAGGACGAAGATACGCTGAACGTTGTTATCGAAGATCTGGCGGGTCTGGAAAAAGAGATTTCCACACTGGAATTTCGCCGCATGTTCTCGGGTGAAATGGATGCCAGCAATGCCTTCCTGGATATACAGTCCGGATCAGGTGGCACAGAAGCACAGGACTGGGCCGAGATGCTACTGCGCATGTATCTGCGTTGGGGCGAGCGTCGTGGTTTTAAGACCGAGCTCATCGAGGCATCGGATGGCGATGTGGCAGGTATCAAAAGCGCCACGGTCCGATTTGAAGGTGACTATGCCTATGGCTGGCTGCGCACTGAAACGGGGGTTCACCGCTTGGTGCGTAAATCTCCTTTCGATTCTGGAAACCGCAGGCACACCTCGTTTGCGTCGGTATTTGTTTCCCCTGAGGTCGATGACGATTTTGAAATCGAAATCAATCCAGCCGAATTGCGCATTGATACCTATCGAGCTTCCGGGGCCGGGGGGCAGCACGTTAATCGAACGGACTCCGCCGTGCGTATCACCCATCTACCGACTAATATAGTGGTACAGTGTCAGAACGATCGATCCCAACACAAAAACAAGGCCACAGCCATGAAGCAGTTAAAGGCCAAATTGTACGAGTTGGAAATGCAGAAAAAGAATCAAGAGAAACAGGCCCTGGAAGATAGCAAGTCTGATATCGGTTGGGGCAGCCAGATTCGTTCCTATGTGTTGGACCAGTCCCGTATCAAGGATTTGCGTACCAGTCATGAAACCGGGAATACACAGGCCGTGTTAGACGGTGACCTGGACCCCTTTATCGAGGCCAGTCTGAAGAGCGGTCTCTAATAAATTTTTAAGTAACTAAGTAGAAGTGGAATCATGTCAGAGATAGAAGATAGAGCAGAAACAGTAGACGAAAACGAACTCATTCAGCAGCGCAAATTAAAGCTGAAAAATTTGCGTGAACAGGCATCGATTCCCTTTCCCAATGATTTTAGGCGTACTGCTGTGGCTGGAGAGATTCACGCTGAGTACGAAGGCAAGAGTAACGAAGAGCTCGAAGCCAATCCTGTGCGTGTGCATCTGGCAGGGCGCATGATGACACGCCGCGTAATGGGTAAGGCCAGTTTTGCTCACATCCAGGACATGTCGGGTCAGATCCAACTCTATGTGACACGCGATGCCTTAGCCGAAGGTGTTTACAACGAGCAATTCAAGAAGTGGGATATCGGCGATATTATCGGCGCAGAGGGTGTCGTATTTCGTACCAAAGCAGGGGAGCTATCTCTCAAGGTCGACGAAATCAAGCTACTCGTTAAAGCCATACGACCCCTACCTGAAAAATTTCACGGGCTATCCGATCAAGAGACCAAGTATCGTCAGCGTTATCTGGATTTGATCATGAATCCTGAAGCACGTACACGTTTTCAAATGCGCTCTGCCATTGTCAACTACATACGAAACTATCTGGTATCCAAATCCTTTTTGGAAGTGGAAACGCCCATGATGCAGGCCATTCCAGGGGGGGCCACAGCTCGACCTTTTTCCACCTATCATAACGCGCTAGATATGGATCTATTTCTGCGAATCGCGCCAGAGCTGTATCTCAAGCGCTTGGTGGTCGGCGGTTTTGAGCGCGTATTCGAGATCAATCGTAACTTTCGTAACGAAGGACTCTCTACACGACACAATCCTGAATTCACCATGTTGGAATTTTATCAGGCCTATGCCGATTATCATGATTTGATGGACCTGACAGAAGACATGCTAAGAGGTCTAACCGAAACGGTCTGCGGTAGCAGTACCGTAAAATGCCAAGGTGAGGAATATCACTTCGGTCAACCTTTTCAGCGTCTCACGGTGAAGGAATCCATTTTAAAATTTAATCCGGATCTCACCGAGCAAGACATCAGTGACGTGGCCAGCGCCACCAAGGTGGCTGAGATGATGGGCATCCCGGTTAAACCAAGCTTCGGCCTAGGTAAAATACAAATTGAAATTTTCGAAAAGACGGTAGAGCACCGATTGAAAGAACCCACTTTCATTACCGCCTATCCCACCGAGGTTTCACCCTTGGCGCGACGCAGTGACAACGATCCGTTTGTCACCGATCGCTTTGAATTTTTTGTCGGTGGACGTGAAATCGCCAATGGTTTTTCGGAGTTAAATGATTACGAAGATCAGGCCGATCGTTTTCGTAAGCAGGTGGAAGAAAAAGAGGCCGGTGACGATGAGGCCATGCACTACGATGAAGACTACATCACGGCTTTGGAGCACGGAATGCCACCTACCGCAGGTGAAGGAATTGGAATTGATCGATTGGTCATGCTTCTGACCGACTCGCCGTCGATACGTGATGTGCTGTTGTTCCCGCATATGCGGCCCAAAGCGTAGTGAGTTAGCTTAGGTCTAAATTCAGTGAATTTAGACCTAAGCCTCTAATATCTGAGTAAGAACTGGCCTAACTCCAGGCTACACAGACCTTTTATTTGTTAGACCCTTTCTAATGCGACGCCAAAAGCGTTAACCAAGTCCCAATTTCGTCCTACCGATTCCCATTCATCCGCTTCTCGGCTTAGTTGTAGGGTTTGGCCTGCCGATAACAGTTCGAGTTTTAATAACATTCGAGAAGATACGGATAGCTCTCGACCAAACGCCCGATGAAGGTAGTACGGAGCAAAAATGGTCGAATTTGAAGACGAACAGTCATTATTGATTTTTCAGGTGGGGAGTTTTACCTTTTGCGTCCCCGCTGAAGAAGTGACTGCCATAATTCAGCCCCCTGAGCTGACCAGCTTGCCCTTGGCACCCGAGTATATTATGGGTACCTTTATGTTTCGTGGTGAGGTGGCAACTGCTATCAGTCTTCGAAATAAATTCAAGCTGACTGAATCAGATTCCAAACTACTGCAACTTATTGTTACCCGTGTGGGAGGCAATATTGCTGCTTTTTGTGTGGATGCAGTAGACGACATAATCTCGGCCAGCAGCGTGAAATGGGACGATGCCAAAGGCATGTTTGAAAGTGAAGCCATTACTCGCTATGCTATTTATAAATCAAAAATTTTGTTCATGACCCAGTTCATTAACCTGTTTGAAGTCCAGGCTGCAGAACGATTTACGAAAATGGCCAGGGATCTTGTCCATTCAAACGGTGAGGCCCTGGCGCAAAGTGCTGAGCAGGATTCTCAAATTGTGAGCGCTGCCGAAGAGGCGAGCCTCGTCGGTTACGCCACCCCTTCCGCAATCGAATCCCATACCGATATAGAAGATCAAGGCATTGTGGAAAACGAGGCCGCACAAGAAGCCGAGTGGGGTCTTTATTCCTCGATTGAAAACACAGAGTCTGATCAAGCCGAACAGTCCGCTTCTGCGTCAGTTATCGAATCTAACGAGCAAGAGGAAGCCGAGTGGGGTCTTTATTCTACCGTAGAAGAAAATGCACCAGATCAAACACCCGGTGCTGAACTCACTGAAGAAGATGAATGGGGAAGCTATTCGGGAGTCGCTGAAAATACAGCAGAACAAAATGAACTCAGTGAAGGGCCCGCTGTAGAAGACGAGTGGGAGAGCTATGATCAGCCGGAAGAGAGTGCGGTAACGCCCAATGAAATGCTAGATGATCAAGCCGAGCTTCACGTTGATGAAGCGGATTCGGTAGTGTCGATGGATCACAGCATTTTGGAGGAGGTGGTCCCCACCGCTCAGGCTGAATATGATCTGATGTCTGAAGAAGCCTATAACCAGGATGATGCACAGAGTGAACTCGTCCCGGCGGAAGAGGGCTTGATCCACGCGGCTATCAGTGTAGAGTCAAACGAGAGCACGCTGATAACAGAAGTGCAAAGCCACGAGCCCATCGAAATTCTACAATCCCAAGTCCTCCAGCACGATGAGCTGGAGGAAACTGTCGCGATAGATGAAACCGAAATAGACTGGGAGCATCCAACGATTCCGGTTTCTGAAACGGTAGATGAGGAAGTGAACACCCCCGTCGTAGCGGATGAAAATATTGCTGTCGATCAAGAGGATTCACAAGACAAGTCTCTCAATGCACTGGAGTCTCTGCAATCAGAATTGGAGAGTGAGGGCTTTGGTGAACAAGAGCAAGATATTGGATACAGTAGTGCGATTAGTGAGAGGGTGTCTGAATTTACCGATGATGATGAGTGGGGCGAGTGGGAAGGTGAGGCAGACTCCTACTTGTCTGAACAGGCGAATGACAAAGAGTCCTTGCCTGTAGAAGCAGAGCAAACACGAACACCTGTGGTTGCCTCTGTCTTTGCCAACCCAACAGACTCGGATTTGATGAGAACGCAGATCGCTCCCAGTTCGGAGTTTGCTGCAGAGGATGACTTCATCGATGAATATGAGATGAATGACGAGGATGTACATATTCCGACTCACCCGACAAAGCTCTTGGAAGCAGAAGAACATGATGGAATCGATTCATCCGACTATAGAATTCCGGATCTGGCAGAAAAAATCAAACCGACACTTGGTGTAAAACGCCTGGAGATACAGAACAAACCCAGTCGAAAAGTGGTAATCGGGGCGCTTGTGTTATTGCTCGTGATAGGGTTAGGGGCTTATCTCGCGTTTGGACCCGGGTTGACGTTCCTGGCAGGTGGAGATGAAGAGTCCGAACAGGCCTTTCCTGCTGCCTCTTCCATCGATGAATCAGTGGTGGAGGAAGAAGCACAAGCCGAAACTGAAACCCAGATCGCTCAATCACCCCAGGTTCAGGGAGACTTGCCTAAAGGCCCCACAAAACGCCTGCTAGAGGTGAAGGGGGAGGAGTTCACCTTAGTGGTAGAGCGACCCATTTCTTCAAACGTGAGTCTGCGTACCGATATAAAGGAAAAGCGTATCGAGATGCAGGCCAGTGATTCCAAAACAGTCACGACCCTGGATCTTAAATCGAAGCCCAAGGCCATTATTACCGCAGCCATACCAAAACAGCTCAAATCGGGTGCTAAAGTGATCCACATTGTCAAAAAAGGGGATACCCTGTGGCAAATCGCTGGCGCTTATTTGGGCAACCCGTACCGCTACCCTGAATTGGCCAAGGTCAATCATATCAAGGACCCTGACTGGATCTACCCTAACGACATTGTGCGTATTGAGCGTCATCCTTCCTAATACCTCTTTTCTTTTCCACTCCTAGTGGACAAATTCTTGCATTTACCTGCATCATAGCCGTGACTTGATTTGGCTGCTTATTGATTAATCAAAGTGAGTGCATGAGCAAAAAAGCCTTAATTCTTATTGTATCTTTGCCCTTTTTGTC
>JAOUPJ010000106.1 GCA_029879945.1 Gammaproteobacteria bacterium | reverse complement strand
TTTAGGGCTGTATGCGCTCGAGATGTGGTGGCACCACCAATCAACAATGGCACATTAAAGTTGAGGCGCTGCATTTCTTTGGAAAGGTGCGACATCTCCTCCAGACTTGGTGTAATCAAGCCTGATAGACCAATAATATCCACATCGTGTTTCTGTGCTTCTTCTAAAATCTTTTGCGCAGGCACCATCACGCCCAGGTCAATGACCTCAAAGTTATTACATTGCAAGACAACACCGACGATATTTTTACCAATATCATGCACATCACCTTTAACGGTCGCCATTAAAATTTTGCCCGCTGCCTTGGCACCTTCTTCCTTTTCTGCTTCGATGTAAGGTATTAGATAGGCCACTGCCTTTTTCATGACGCGCGCTGATTTAACCACCTGGGGCAAAAACATTTTTCCGTCGCCAAAGAGATCGCCGACGGTATTCATGCCGTTCATGAGGGGGCCCTCGATCACTTCGATGGGTCTCTTGGCTTCTTGTCTTGCCTGTTCGGTATCTTCTTCGATGAAAGCATCGATACCTTTGACCAAAGCGTGTGACAAGCGCTCGTTAACAGGCCATTCTCGCCAGGCCAAGTCCTCTTTCTTCTGGGTTGTACCATCACCGCGATACTTGTCTGCAATCTCCATCAGTCTATCTGTGGCATCGTCGCGCCGATTGAGGACCACGTCTTCAACACGCTCTCGCAACTCTGCGGGCAGATCATCATAAAGTGCTAACTGACCTGCATTGACAATCCCCATATCCATACCCGCCTTGATGGCATGATAAAGAAAGACGGCATGTATGGCTTCGCGTACTGGGTTGTTTCCACGGAATGAGAAAGAAACATTCGAAACGCCGCCGGAGATAGACGCATAAGGCAGGGTCTTTTTGATCTTGCGCGTTGCTTCGATAAAGTCCACGCCATAATTGTTGTGCTCTTCAATACCTGTTGCCACAGCAAAGATATTGGGATCAAAGATGATGTCTTCAGGTGGAAAATCCAGTTTTTCCCGGAGTAGATTATAAGAACGGGTACAGATCTCAACCTTGCGCGCTTCGGTATCGGCTTGTCCGGTTTCATCAAATGCCATGATAATCACAGCTGCGCCATATCGTCTTACCTTTTTGGCATGTTCCAAGAAGGCCTCTTCACCTTCTTTCAGACTGATGGAGTTGACGATACCCTTGCCTTGTATGCACTTGAGACCTTCTTCAATAATTTCCCATTTGGAAGAATCCACCATAATGGGTACACGTGCGATATCAGGTTCGGTGGCAACACGGTTAAGGAACTCGACCATGGCGGCCACACCATCCAACATGCCCTCATCCATATTGATATCGATAATTTGCGCGCCGTTCTCTACTTGCTCACGCGCCACCTCTAATGCAGTATCAAATTCGTTTTCGAGTATAAGACGTTTAAAGCGCGCGGAGCCTGTCACATTGGTACGTTCACCCACATTCACAAAAAGACTATTCTCATCGATGCTAACTGGTTCTAGTCCACTTAGGCGAGTGGCGACAGGAATCCTGGGTTTTTGACGGGGTTTAACCCCATTCATTGCTTCTGCGATACAGCGAATATGATCAGGTGAGGTACCACAGCAACCACCAATGATATTGATGAAGCCGCTCTCGGCCCATTCTTTCACATCGGCCGCCATATCTTCAGGCGACAAGTCATACTCACCAAACTCATTGGGCAAGCCTGCATTGGGATGTGTGTTAACGAAAAATTCAGAAACACGCGACATTTCTTCGACGTACGGGCGCAACATATCGGGCCCCAGCGCGCAATTGAGCCCTATACTGATGGGCTTGGCGTGTCGCAAAGAATTGTAAAAGGCCTCCGTTGTTTGTCCCGATAATGTTCTACCACTGGCATCCGTGATTGTGCCGGATATCATCACAGGGAGACTGACATTTTGGTCTTCAAAAAATTTATCGACGGCATAGGCAGCCGCCTTGGCATTCAGCGTATCGAAGATGGTTTCAATCAAGATGATGTCGGCACCCCCATCGACCAATCCACGTGTTGCCTCAGTGTATGACTCCACTAATTGATCAAAGGTAATATTACGTACACTGGGATCGTTGACATCGGGTGAAATGCTGGCGCTTCGTGAAGTGGGGCCCAACACACCTGCCACGAAACGGGGTTTACTCGGATCTCGTTGGGTGAACTCGTCACAGGCAGCGCGAACCAATTTGGTCGCTTCAACATTTAGTTCATAGACCAATTCTTCCATGTGGTAGTCGGCCATGGAAATGGAGTTGGCATTGAAGGTATTGGTCTCGATAATATCAGCGCCCGCTTCCAGATAGGCTCTGTGTATATCTGAAATAATATCGGGCTGTGTTAACGCTAAAAGGTCATTATTGCCCTTTAGTTCACTGGGCCAGTCCTTGAATCGTTCACCTCGGTAATCAGACTCAGCCAATTGGTGACGCTGTATCATGGTGCCCATGGCGCCATCGATAATTAGGATTCGCTTTTTTATTTGTTCTTCTAGAAGAGCATAAACTGAATTAGTCATTAAACCTGTCTCGATGAAATATTGTATGAATTAAAGGCAAGAACCCGGAGAGCCTAACATTGTTCCCAAGGAAGCCCATCATATCGCCAACCCGCGACCGTACTTCGGTGGTGTTTCTCGTCCAGGGGTCCTTCGAAGCCCCCTTCAATATTGAAGACCTCAGCGAAACCTTCTTCTACAAGCAATTCGCCCGCCTCCATAGACCGACGACCACTGCGGCAAATTAGGAGTATGGGGGCACAGCCCTCTTCGGTGCAGGTGGCACCGCCCAACATCACGCGGCGTACCTCTTTGACAAAATTGGGATTCACTTTCCAATCCGGCTCGTCTATCCAGGGGATATTAATGGCGTTGAGTGGATGGCCAACAAAAATGAATTCCATAGACGAGCGCACGTCTATCAGTACCGCACTGGGTGTTTTTTCCAGCAGCGCCATCGCCTCTTTGGCAGTAAGGGACTTGATTTTGCTCATGTAATCACTATCCTCTAGGCCATGATCTATCCTGGGCCTACCGTTTCTTATAACGAAACCGCGCATTATAGCGCCTATACCTCGCGGATGGGAGTTAGTTTGACCCTAAGTATTTGGATTTTGATGGCAAATGTCTTTAACTAAGCGACTTCGCTATGCCTTGCGCGAGCCATTCATTGGCATCGTTATCAAGGGAATTTCCTGGCTTTCTTTCCGGCAAAACTACCGGCTGGGCGGATTAATCGGCCGCGCCTTGTATTGGCTGCCTAATAAGTTGCTGGCCACCACGCGACGGAACGTACAGGCTTGTCTTCCTGAGCTGAGCAAAGAGGAGCAGGAAAAACTTATTAAAAACAGCCTCATGGAAACGGCACGGGGCTTTACCGAAACGGCAGCCATGTGGATGTGGCCCGCTGAGAGGGTCGCCAAACTGATCCAGTCTGTTGAGGGTGAAGAGCATGTCAGGGCCGCCCAGGAACAGGGAAAGGGCGTGATTATAATGACTCCCCACATTGGAAGTTGGGAAATGGTGGGCTTTTATGTTTCTACGCATTACCCTATGACCACTCTGTTTCGAGAACACCGGATCAAAAGCCTGGGCAAGATCATGGCAAAAGGTCGCTCCAAGCAAGGTAATCAACCGGTACCTGCGGATATTCACGGGGTACGCGCCTTACTGCAAGCCTTAAAGCGGGGCGAGACGATAGGCGTATTACCTGATCAGGACCCCGGTTATGAAGCAGGCGAGTTTGCCCCCTTGTTTGGCATAGACGCGGTCACCATGACACTTACCTCAAAGCTTTTGAAAAAATGCGATGCCGTTGTACTCAGCACCGTTGGCGAACGCCTACCAAATGGTAAAGGCTTTCATATCCGGTTCTCCCCGCCTGTGGAAGGCTTACGTGACCCGAACTTACACGCTTCACTCGTCGCCATGAATAAGGAAGTTGAGCATCAGATTCGTTTGCTACCGGAACAATACCTGTGGAGTTACCAACGTTTCAGACGCAGGCCTGATCGTTCGGACCAGTCTTTTTATGATTCGTCTTACTAACGCAAGGGCAGGTTTTCTTCCTCAAAGACCGGAATACTACTTCCGGGACGAAGTTTCCCGGCGATGGCCTCACGCTTGTAGTTCGGTGCAAACATCTCGATAAAGTCATACATATAGCGACGCAGATAGCGGCCTCGGCGCACGCCTATGCTTGTGGTGCTGTAATCGAAGAGATGGGAGACATCCGCCGCGCGAAGATTCTGGTCTTTGTGCTCGTCAAAGGCCATGTGCGCCAGCAATCCGACCCCCATTCCCAATTCCACATAATGTTTAATTACATCCGAATCGATAGCGGTCAGGACAATATTGGGTTTGATCCCCGCCAAATTGAATGCCTTATTAATGACAGAGCGACCCGCGAACGCAAAATCATAGGTGATGATGGGATAATCGGCGATGGTTTCCAGTGTCAACGGCTGCTCGGCAAGTATCGGATGATCGGGCGGGGCCACTACACAACGGTTCCAACGATACACCGGCAACATCAAAAGTTGTTCGTAGTCTGCAATGGACTCAGTCGCAATGACGAAATCGGCCTCACCACGCACCACCATTTCACAGATCTGGGACGGGTTTCCCTGATGGATACGCAAGCGAACTCTGGGAAAGCGCTTGGCAAATTCGGAGACTGTTTTGGGCAAGGCATATCGCGCTTGCGTGTGCGTAGTCGCAATAGACAGGGTTCCCCGGTCTTCTTTTGAATATTCCAGACCGATGTTTCGAATCGAGCTGACATTCAGCAAAACCTCGCCTGCGTAGGCCAACACCCGCTCACCCGCCTCCGTTAGACCCGTGACGCGCTTGCCGTGGCGGATAAAAATACTGGTACCCAACTCGTCTTCCAGCAGTTTTAACTGCGTACTCACGCCCGGTTGCGTGGTGAACAAGCTCTCAGCGGCCAAAGAGATATTGAATCCATTATTAGCAATTTCAAATACATAGCGCAGTTGCTTAATATTCATATACTAAATTATATATATAAAAACAATGAAATATTATTTCAGTTTATATATCAAACTGCCTATTCTTGCAAGCACATGCCAAGCACCCCTAACTCAACTCGGCGTGTAACGCCCGGAAACGGGCGTTGTTTTTCTCAACACAGAGTATACAGATGGATTTAATCATAACGCTTACAGGTTTTTTTGTTGGTCTACTGGTGGGCATTACCGGTGTAGGCGGTGGTGCCATTATGACGCCCGCTTTGATCTACGGCTTTGGTGTGCCCGCCTGGATTGCGGTCGGCACAGATCTGCTTTTTGCTGCAATCACTAAATCCGTGGGCGTATTCGCCCATGCCAGACAAAAGACCATAGACTGGCTCGTGGTTCTTCGACTTGCGGCCGGCAGCCTGCCTGGGGCGGGCTTGGCCCTCTTTGTTATTTCTGAACTACACCTGGCAGAAGAAGAATTAAACCAGATCATCAATAGCTTTCTGGGCGTAGCGCTACTGCTCACTTCCCTGGTTTTGCTTTTTAAACCCAGAGCCAACAAAAACTATTTCTCCGATCACACACGTAACAGACTGACCGTGATTGCTGGATTCATATTAGGGCTACTCGTGACTTTCTCTTCGGTGGGTGCAGGCGCCCTGGGCGTGGCCGTACTTACCCTGCTGTATCCCGCCATGCAAACCAGTCGACTGGTGGGTACGGACCTGGCCCATGCCATCCCCCTTACCCTTGTGGCCGGTTTGGGGCACTGGTCGTTGGGTGGCGTCGACTTGAACCTCTTGGCCGCCCTCTTAGTGGGCTCTATTCCAGGTATCTATCTGGGTAGTCGTCTGGGTCTAAAAATTTCACAAGAACTCAGTCGTCGTCTCATAGGCAGCGTATTAGCGCTACTCGGTTTCAAATTTATTTTTTAGGTCGAAACGATGGAACAAACTGTTCAATTTAAAAACCCACTGATCAGCTCACAAGAACTGGTGCGTTTTCGCGAAAAAACCAATGAGTTTCAACGCGGCGAAGTCAGTGAAGACGAGTTCACTGCTTTTCGCCTGCAGCATGGCGTGTATGGTCAGCGACAAGACGATGTATACATGATTCGAATCAAGTTGCCCGCTGGGCGACTGACTCGTGCGCAACTCAAAAGGATTGGGGAGCTCCATCAGCACTATGCGCTCACCGATATTGCCAGCATAACAACACGACAAGATATCCAGTTGCACTTTGTTCCACTCAAAGACGTGCCGGCCGTACTGGAAGGCCTGGCAGCGGTAGGACTAACCACGAGAGAAGCGTGCGGAAATACCGTTAGAAATATTTCTGCCTGCCCTATGGCTGGCGTGTGCCCGAGTGAACACACCGACGTTTTGCCTCTGGTTGATGAAACAGCACGCCATTTCCTACGACATCCACTCACTCAACACTTACCGCGAAAAGTCAAAATGAGTTTTTCGGGATGTGAACAAGACTGCGCCCAGGGCCGTATTCATGATATTGCCGTGGTTGCAGTCCACGATGTAGCGAAAGGGCATGGATTCCGGTTGCTTGCCGGTGGGGGGCTCGGTCATAAACCTCATGACGCCATTGTGATCGAGCCTTTCCTCCTTAAAGAAGACTTGCTTGCTGGAATTGAAGCGTTAATAACAGTGCATCACCGTCATTCTGATCGTACAAAACGGGCGAAATCACGCATAAAATTTCTTGTCGACAGATTTGGCGAAGAGGAACTAAGGCGCATGTATCAAGAAGAGTTTCCTCGCGTTAAAAGTGCGCTCAAAGAAAAATCGCAACAAGCCATTTTTTGGTTCAAACGAGATTCCTCAGACTCTACGTCTTACTCACATCTAGGTGCGCCACGAAAGACTACGAAGCAGCGTCAGCCTAATCAATACGCTGTTCCGGTATCGATTCCCCTAGGAGACTTGAATGCGGAGCAAATTTTTAAACTGGTGAATGTGATGGATCAATTCGGTTTGGATGAACTCAAGGCCACTCAGGACCAAAACCTGATCGTTAACAATGTGAGGGAGGACCAAATGTCTAACTTCAAAAACGCCCTAGTCGCTAATCAATTTTCACTACCTAAATCGGGAGACGATGTAGTCTCCTGCCCCGGTACCTGGACCTGTCGTCTGGGAATCACCTCTTCACGAGAGATTTCCAAGCGTATAAATACCGGCGATCTGGATTTGCGTGTACGCGTTAGCGGATGCCACAACGGCTGTGCTCAGCCTTATGTGGGCGACATCGGCCTGCATGGCGAAGGAAAGCGTCTACACGGAAAATTGGTTCCCCACTATCAAATCCACTTAGGGGGAAATGGTTTGGCAACTGGTCAAATTGCGATTAAAGGCCCCTATATCCCCGTTGCCCGTATAAATCGGGCGATCAAGTTGGTACAGGAAACCTATCGAGCTGATCACGCAGAGAAAGAGAACTTTTCTACTTGGGTACACAGAAAAGGACAGGCCTTTTTTACTGAACTACTGAGCGAACTCACGGTGGTTACTCCCGACGATCTACCTTATGTTTTAAAAGACGTAGGGGAAGAACAAGATTTTCGCGTACTACAACTTGGAGGGGGCGAATGTGCTGGCATTGCCCAGGAGACATTGGCGGCGATTCTGGCTGAAATAAAAAATGAGCAAAAGTATCGAGACACCTTTTTTAGACGATCAAGTTTTGAAGAGGCTGTAGCGTGTATTGAAAATAGTTTAACCCTAGGCGCCAAAGGATTGCTATTTGCCGTCGGTGAAGAAACGAGCAGCACACCACTGGTGTTAAGGGAACAATTGCAAATTCAATTCACCAACAGCAAAAAAATCGTTTCCAGTTTTCTTGATCTAAACAAGAGAACACAAGCCTTACACAACGAATTTGATCGTAATGACTACGCCGCACTGGTAGACGAGCTTGATCCCTGGCTACACGAAGCAGGAGAACTCGCCACCAACAAGGAGCTTGAATTCAAGCAGGCCAAAGCCGAACGGAAGAAAAAGAACAATGTGAATTACTTAATTGATGTTTCATCTTACCGCTGCCCTATGCACTACATAAAGGCCAGACAAGGACTAAATGCTGTCCCCATGGGCAAACCCGCAATTGTAAAAGTTTCTGGAAAAGACGATGCCGTGCTTGTTTCTGACAGCCTCAAATCCATCGGCTATCAGATACTGAGTGAAGACAAGGATAAGAACTCACAAGCCATACTCATTAAATTGGTAAAGACAGAAAAAATTAACACACAAATTGAAACCGCTTAAGCATGAGGTTGCTATGATAAACGAAGAAAAAATTAAAGACGCAATACGCATTTTAATTGCTGTCGCAGATGACTTTACCCCTGCCGTGTTTTCTACAAGCTACAGCATTGAAGACATGGTCGTTACCGACCTGATACAGCGCTACGTACCCGACATAGAAATTTTCACAATCGATACCGGCCGCTTACCCGAAGAGACCTATCAATTAGCCCAAAAGGTAAAGGAAAAGTATCAAGTAAACATTCGCAGTTACTATCCAAAAGCAGAAGAGATAGAAGAATTTGTGTTACTCCATGGACACAATGCCTTTTATGAGAATGTAGACATCCGTAAACGCTGCTGCCATATACGCAAGGTGGAGCCTTTAAAACGCGCACTAAGCGGCAAAAAGGCCTGGGTAACCGGCTTGCGGGCACAACAATCCATTACCCGTGCCGAACTACCGGAAATGCAATGGGACGAGCAATTCAAACTCATGAAATTCAGCCCCCTACACGACTGGAGCAATCAAGACGTGTGGTCTTATATCTACGACAACGACATACCTTACAATGAGCTCTATGATGAAGGATATGCCAGCATAGGCTGCGCCCCCTGCACTCGCGCTATCACCATTGGTGAAAGCGTACGCGCAGGCCGTTGGTGGTGGGAAGAACCCGATAGTAAAGAATGTGGATTGCATTGCCCCGCAAACGTGGCAAAGGCGACAAACAAGGAAACAGCAAGCCTTACGACTAACTAGTGTCTTATTAAAGGCCAGTATTTTTCAAATACAAAGTCAGGGCTATGCTTTTGTATATGGCACTGGGCGCACATCTGCTGAGGATTCCAGTCCTTGTTCTGGACTGGAGTCGCTCCCCGGTTGGATACGTGGTCTGCCGCACCACCGTGGCAAGACTCACACTGTACGTGTAATAATTTTGGTGTGATGGCTGGATCGATAAAGCCACCCGTTTTTTCGAATCCTACTGTATGGCAGCCAATGCAATTAGGGTCAAAGGCCTTATTCACGTCCTGCAATGCATAAAATGCTTCGGCGTGGCGCGTGTCATACCACTTGGCATATTCTTTAGCATGACAGGATTGACAGCTATCCGAACCCGCGTAAGGACTTTCCCCTGTCTGTAATTGTTTTTTTAGTTCGACGCGCTTCGCGTAGTCTTCTTTAAGCTTGGCGTTATAGTCATCATACCAGGGACGCAGACGTTCTGAATCCTGCACTGTGGGCGGCAGCGCGTGTACGGCATGCTCCCATTTCGTTATCTCGCCCTGGGCCGATACCATCAGATCCAATTCACCCAGGCGCATCCCTCTTGAACCTGGCTGCAACACCAAGGTCTTTCCAATTTGGCGCGGCTCGCCGATCTGCTCATATTTACTCTTGATCAGCAAAATATCGATATGTTGCAGATCGAAGGTCTTCTGAACTTCTTTTAGTGTTAGGGTCGTGCCCAGAATAGTGACTCGCCCCCTTTCATTTTCAGACTGCAAGGCGCGCTTCAATTCTTCCGGACGATTCACAACGGGAGACTTCACGGCAGACATCTTACGGAGCGGGTCTGACTTTGGGTCTAGCCATTGAAAATAGACCATCTCCACGCCAGATCGAGCGATACGCTGACTGGTTTCGAACTCCCCTTCGTCCCAATTACTGGCAACAAACGGGATTCCTGAGTTTTCCAGTAGTGGCACACCAAAGGCCAGGTCGCGCCATTGCACACCCATGGCGTCATAGTTCAAGGTCGCCAGCCCTGAGAGTATGAATTCACTTTTGATGCTATCCTGAGGCAGATCACTTATCAGTAGCCCACCCGTGGAAATGAGTACCAGCCCCGGTTTACTACTGCGCAGCTCGTCCAACTTTGTTGCACGCCTGAGGATGCCGCCCTTGTTTCCCCCTTCGCTACAACCACAGGGTTCCAACTCACCGTCCAGATTTCCCGAATAGACCAGCGTTACCTTCCCGCCCGTAAGTGAGGTGAGCCCGGCACAGGAGCCGAGTAGCACCACAGCACTACATATGAGAAAAAACTGGCCTAGTCGTTTCATTTGCTGGCCCAGTCCTGCGGTTTGAGGAAGACATCATACAGTTTCGCTTCTGCGGTGCCTGGCTCGGGGCGCCAGTTGTAGCGCCATTTCACCAGCGGGGGCAAAGACATAAGAATCGATTCGGTGCGTCCACCCGACTGCAAGCCGAACAGGGTGCCTCGGTCATAGACCAGATTGAATTCCACATATCGACCCCGTCGATAGAGTTGAAAATCACGCTCGCGCTCACCGAAAGGGGTGTCTTTTCTTTTTTCCACGATGGGTGCATAGGCCTCGATATAGTTATCGCCTACGCTCTGCATAAAAGAAAAACAGTGATCGAAACCGCCTTCATTCAAGTCATCGAAAAACAGACCGCCTACACCGCGAGGCTCATTTCTGTGTTTGAGAAAAAAGTAATCGTCACACCATTTCTTGTAACGAGGATAGACATCTTCACCGAACGGATCGCAGGCCGCTTTGGCCGTTTGATGCCAGCTTGCTGCATCTTCTTCAAAACCATAATAAGGCGTTAAATCAAATCCGCCCCCGAACCACCAGATAGGATCAGCGCCTTCTTTCTCGGCAATGAAAAAGCGCACATTGGCGTGCGAGGTGGGCACGTAGGGATTATTGGGATGAATCACTAAAGAGACACCCATGGCCT
>JAOUPJ010000379.1 GCA_029879945.1 Gammaproteobacteria bacterium | reverse complement strand
TTGTTATTTTTTGTGGGTGATGATTCATCATTTTATTCTCTTCTAATATCTACTTCGTAAACTCTATACTTTCCTTTTTCTCTCTACCGCGATAGCGGTTCCGTCCAACGCCTGAATGAGGGGCCGACAACCATTAGCGGAGCGACTGTTGCGCTATAATGGTGTAGCCATAGCGCATGAGGGAGCCCGCGGTTGGAGGTCGCCTCTATTCAATGGTTAGGTGCAATTTTTTACATAAATAATCAAAATACACGTGTTTTCGGTAGCAGACATATTTGTTATATACGCTAAAAACCAAATGCAAAACTAAAATTGAAAAAATAGTCCCTTCTACCTAGTGATGTAATTACTTCTCTAGATCTGTAATAACCTAATCCCAATTTTATAGGGGTGTGGCTCGGGACAAGCGTATCCACAATAAACCCTTCATAATACTGCCCATCTCCATTGCCAAAAGACTTTGACCAACTGCGAAAGATTGAAATCTTAGGAGCAATAGACTTTACTTTGTCAATTTCAAACATGGGGCCAAAAGAAACAGAGCTACCTGAAAATCCTAACTCCGCATCTAGTCTAACTCCACCCCACCTATCTGACGAGGGTAAAAAAACTCTATTGGGTAACAACCCACCCATGCTAAAAGATAATACCTGGGGGTATCCTAATCCTAATGACACTAACGGAATTAAATACAACGACGAATCATTCTTACCTTTATCATTCGCATATACATTACTAGGCAGCAAAATACTAAGGGCAACAATTTGAATAGCTAATCTAGTGATTGGCAACTTCAACTTCTTATTATTTAATTTCTAATATTTGAGTTTCACTATATTGCACCTAACGCCTGAATGAGGCGCGTGCGACCAAGAGCGCGGACGACTTTTGCGCTACAATTCGCGCAGCGAATAGCGCAAAAAAAGGACGGCGGTCGCAGGTCGCCTCTATTCAATTGTTAGCTTGCAGCGACTCTATTCATCTTGCCACCTGAATGGAAATACCTCTTCTTCAATCTGTATATATAGCACAAGGCCTTCTCCCAACAACGTATCACGGGGACAGACTATTGCACCCGAAGTAGCCTCACCCTCCTTGAGGGTATGTTTCCTAAACAGAGTGGTTTCTAGTTCGGATATCGAGGCTTTTAGTTCAGCTATTTCTCTCTTTTTCGATTCTTCCCGTTCTTCTCTCTCGCGACGCCTTTCTTCTTGCGCTTTTCGCTCTTCCTCAGTTTTTGGAATAACAAAGATATCTGCTACAGCGACTGTAGTATCGAGTAAAGAAACAATGAGCGGCTCATGCTCCACACCCTTTAATTTGTTTTGATATTGCGCTACTAATTGCTCTGGATTTATAACACGTTCAGGCTGCAATACTTCCTCATAGTATATTTCTTCCGAGGAATGTTTTTTCGATTCCTCTTTAACCAACATTTCCTTTTTTGAATAACTTTTCTCAATCTCGACAATCGATGGCGAAATCGGGATGCACAATGTATTCTCTAAACTAAGATCAATGCTTCCAGGTGCTTTTTTTAAAACCCCGACATTGAAAACGTATCCGTCACTTGACTTTTTCTCGTAGTAAGAAGTTACGTCGAAGTTTCTACCCTTAATTTTTACTATTGGAATACCGCGATACCAGCTATCTACCTCCCCTATTGGCGAAAGTTTCGCTGGGTAAGGATTACTCACACAACCCCCAACAATGAGAAGAACTGACCATAAAACGTAATTTTTCATAATTTCATTTTTGCAAGCTAACGACCTGAATAAGCGGCGGACAACCAACAAGCGGTGACGAGCATGTGCGAAAATGGCGCAGCCATCGCACAAAGCGAGGCCCGCGGTTGGCTGTCCGCTTCATTCAATTGTTGGGCTTCTCTTAATAAATGAATGATAATCCAACGTAAGGACCAGACAACGATGAAACTGGATTGGATACAGATCTATAACCCAATGACGCTGATAAACCATTTTTACTATACATCAAGCTATAATCTAAATCCGTAACTGGAACGTCGTTAAAGGACGTGAACGAATTCCAAGCATCCAAGTAAATATTCTTACCAAAATGCCAAACATACGGTAATGTTATGGAAGTTCCGCTATTTTGTTCGTTTCCACTTAGCCTGGACTGTCCCACGCCCAATCCGAGTGTAAAGTTATTCCCGAACGATAGCCGATACATAACATGATTAAAGACCAAACTGAGTGAATCTTCGGGGGAATGCTCTAAAAATCTAGTTTTTCTAACATGTAACCCAACTAAGGAATAGCCAAGTTCAAGCTCTAAGTCTCTTCCCTCTAGATCAGGAAAGACCGACTGCCAGTTTCCACTCAACTTCGCGGTAGGAAGTAAAGGGCTACCTGCCTCTCTTACGGATATCCCTCTCATTTTGGAGTGTTTTGATGTTTTATTTAAAGTTACTTTTGTTCCATTTGTTAATATCTGACCCGTACCTTTGATCAATCCTCCAACGATCACATCACCAAATAACCAGCCAAAAAATTGGGATGCTAGTGACTTCTCCTTTTCACAGCGAACTGTTCTGCACTGATTTCTTGAACTATCTGTGCTTTCACTACGGTCAGAACGACTACTAGTAGTTGAATCCTTTTCAAAATCATCCAATACGCCTGCTTTTACTTGAGTTGCTATAAGAACTAGAAAAAATAACAAAACTCCGAGTTGACGCAAATTGTTCATAGTATCTTAGAAGCCCAACGTCGCGCTAAGCTGCCTGCAACCCAAAGCGGTGACGAAGCGTGTGCGAAAATGGCAAAGCCTTCGCACAAAGCGAGGCCCGCGGTTGCAGGTCAGTTTGAGCGCATTGTTAGGCTGCGTTGAGATTTATTTTTTTTACGTGTTTTAAATCAACCGTTTTTTTAGCATGCCAAAGATCATAGTGATCTTGCATCGCTAACCAACTTTCGGCTGATCGACCTAATGTGATAGATAGACGCAATGCCATTTCAGGAGATATGTTGCTTTCTCCATTTAACA
>JAOUPJ010000378.1 GCA_029879945.1 Gammaproteobacteria bacterium | reverse complement strand
AATATGATGCAAGTCTGGGTGACTTAATAACCAAATGGGTACGCTTGGCAAAATAACACCATTTTCAAATCGAATTAGATCGCTTTCTGCCTCTCCAATAAATACGGGTAAACGCCCAATACCTAATCCAGATTTAATCGCTTCAACAGTTCCCATGACATCATTACACCGAGTAACCAATTTTAGATCTCTCCAACGCCCTGATAACCAAGTAGGACGAGAATCAAGGTCGTTTTCCCCTATCCATGCCAGTGGTTGCCCCTGCTTGAAGTTCCGAATATATGCTTCACTTGTGAAAACAGCTAAATCAGCCATTTCCAACTCACGTCCGATAACATTTTCTGGTGGTTGTTCTCGTGTAATTCGAATCGCAATATCAGCATGACGCTGTGTAAGATTATGAAGACTATTTGATAAGTCTAGATGTAATTCAATCTGTGGGTGACAATCATAAAACTCTTTCAAAATAGGTGCGAGGATATAGCGATAAAATACCAAAGACGTAGTGACCCTAATTGGACCCGAGACATCTATATTTTTTCCCCTGAGCTTGCGTTCAATAGATTGATACTCTTGCTCGATAATTTGCGCGTGAGTTAATAACTCCTCTCCTTCTGCAGTTAGTTCGTGGCCTGTACTATACCGCTCGAACAAACGCACATTGAGATGCTGTTCAAAGGCGTGAATACGTCGAGAAACAGTGGATTGGTTCACTTTCAGTAATTCCGCTGCGGCGGAAACAGAGCCATTTCTAGCGACAGCAAGAAAAACCCGCACATCATCCCAGCTTTGCATTTATGCATACCTTCTATGTATTTTTTAATATTCACTACTATTTGTGCATAGTGGTAATTTATAGCACACGCTCAGTAGAAATCAATATGTTGATTCTTCGAGTTTATAACACGAGGATATTTATATGATAATAATGAAGTTTTTTATAAAACGTCAGGTTCGTGAGTCAATGACAAGACTTGCGATTTGGATTGCAGGAGTTGTCTTCTTAGTGGGTTGTGCTAGTAATCAAAAAATAGATCCAGCAATTTCATCCGACTTCAACTATACATATAAGTCCTTTTTTCTAGCGGATAATGAGTCCATAAGCTATGTCGAAGACGGCAAGGGCGATGATATGGTATTTCTTCATGGCATTCCAAGCAGCTCCTACCTGTGGAGAAATGTGATGACTCAGCTAGCGCCCTACGCACACACAGTTGCTATGGACTTGCCAGGATACGGTCATTCTTCTGTTCCAGCCAACAATGACTACAGTTATCAAGCACTTTACGAACGTACCGAAAAGTTTTTACTCCAATTCGATAGACCGATTACTCTAGTAGTTAACGATTTAGGTTCTTTGCTGGGACTAGACTATGCTACACGGCATCCTAACCGAATAAAGGGGATTGTCTTAATCGAAGCCGCTTTTATGCCTAGTGAGCAGTGGTACAAGCAATTACTGAATAAGCAGAAGTTAATGTTTTGGATGCTCCGAAATGAAACCATCGCCAAGTGGATGATAGTTGACAAACCTCTTGTTCAAAGTATGGCACTAAACATGGGTATAGTGAGAAGCCTGAGCGAGCAGGAAAAGGACACTTACATGCAAGTGTACAGTGATGTCGAGAAGCGCAAAGTTCTACTCCTCGGCCCAGGCCCGGCTAGCATACCTAAAGGCATGGTCAAGCAAAGCAACATGGATATGGCTGCCACGATGAACCGAATTGCAAAAGGCTTGATTCATACTCAACCTCAGATGTTATTGCTCTATGCCGATCCTGGATTTATTGTGCAACAGGAGGCGCTGGATTACGCTAAAACAAATTTTGAAAACGTGAGTTTAAAACATATTGGAAATGGACTGCACTTTCTCCCCGAAGATCAGCCTACCAATATCTCGAAAGCTATTATAAATTGGTACGAAACACTGGCCAAAACACTATAGAAAAAGATTGAACGGCTATTGTTCTAAAAATTCAAACAAATCTACCAGCCCCCGCAATAGCGGGTTTTTTTTGCTTTTATGCAAAGCAAGAAAGACCCCTGCACCAGGTATAAGCCTGTAGCCATTCTAAACTGATGTCCTCGTTCAGCCCTCGTTCAGTCAAACCCTCATAAAATTCGGGAATTAGATTAACTAAACTATAAAGGCCTTAAGTGCCTGGTCGATTACAAGGGGTAGACAAAATACCCCACTGAAAACTAAACAAAGACAAGTTCTAGGGCAGGTAAAATAATGAACAAAATCATTTCGCTAGCAATTTTTCTCTCATTGGGTCTGATTCACCAAGCTTCCGCGATAGAGATGCCATCCACAGAAGAAGTCAAAAAGGTAATGGACTTCTACTATGAAGGGAATGGAATGGGCGTGGTGCTATTGGAGGCACAAGTATGTCACGGTACAGTGCAAGCAGGACCCAAAAAGCATGAATGCGCGGGGCCTATCGGAATGAATCCAATTCAAGAAGGACAAGAAATTGTTTTTTGGACTTCCTTCTTTGTGCCCAAAGATTCTGAAAATGAAAACATCATGATTTCTTTTGAGAATGGTGGCTTTCCAAAATTCCTAAAACAAATGTCAGTAAAGGGGGCTACCCGCTATCGCAACTGGGTCAAGGTCAAACCCAATAGTGACGGTGAATGGACAGCAAGAATTATCCACGAAGGGAAGGACGATTCCACCCAATTAGGAACTGTCATCTTTAACGTGCAAACTCTCAAGCAACAATAACCCCTCCAATCGGAATCCAAGTAATGATCAAGCTTGCTGTGAAACGTCTCGCACTGGCTACCCTGTGTCTGCTGCTCGCACTGCAGGCACAGGGGGCTTCCTTCGATCTAAACGCTGCCAAAAAGCAGTATGGAGACGTGGCCTTCCAAGTCGTCCACGTTAGTGAAATGAATTACGAAAACGGTCCCGCTATCGGGGTGCGTTTCTCGGTGCCCGTAGACGCACGCAAGCCATTTACGGAATATCTTTCTGTTTCGATCCACAACGGTGAAAGAGTCGAA
>JAOUPJ010000377.1 GCA_029879945.1 Gammaproteobacteria bacterium | reverse complement strand
CGGTGCGGTGGGAGCTAAGGCATGGAGTGAAGGCTGGATCTTTTCTCCTTCCGCCGGTATCAGTAACCCAGCTCTGGGTGACATCTACCAATACGTATTTAACGCCCCTTTTATCGGGAAGGCGACTATTCAAACAGATGCTCCTCAAGACTCAACGGGAGAGGTGACTTTCCCGAGCCAGAAGTTTTTTTTTGAAAACCCCCTACCAAGAAGTGGATTCAAACCCGAGGGAGGCCTGGAATTTCGTCGGGTGTTTGGAGGACAGCACGATTTTATCGTTGGGGTGAGCACATGGGAGACTGTGTCCAAGTCTGTGACCAATGTGGTTTTCCCAATCGAAGGTCAGTCTCTGAATGAGGCAATCTATGAGCGGCGGGGTACTTTTTCCTATACCCAATACTATCTCGGCTGGCGCTTTTATCTCGGAGAAAGGACCAGAAGATTTAATCTTTACTTGGGGACAAGTCTTCACGAGTTGTTTGATATTGATTACAAGGAAAATCATGTATTCGATTTTATCAGTGGTGAGCCTGCGGGTTTCAAGAAAATTGTGATCTATAGAACGCAAGCGACTGGTTTACTCTCCACGCAATTAACCGGAGGAGCAGAGTTTCGGTTTACAGACAGATTCTCGGCGAGTTTTGAGGCGTCATACATGTTCCGTCTGCTTGGAGGCGCTTTTAGGAATGTGAGTGGAGAGAGTGATATCTCTGAAAATGCCGACAGGGTGGAATTTGAAATAAATAAGCAAGTTATTTACAGGAACCCACTTACAGGAAAAGTTGAGGCGTTGTCTCCGGATGGAGAATCACATAATCCAATCAAGCTAGACCTTGATGGATGGAGATTCATGTTTAGATTCAACGTGGCGTTCTAACCCCTATATTATAGCTTCAAGTGTATGTTGAAACTGAAATTCAAAAGGAACTTGTCGATCAGCAAAAGGGAGTATAGGCCTTATTATGGCTAACCCGCTGATTCTTGCGCCCTATCCAAAAATGGTTAAGAGAACGTGCTTAGGGGTTCTTTTTTTACTTCTCTTTGTGCCTAGTGTCAATATGGCCGCCGACAAAGGGCAGGCTCGTATCTATATAGGCCAGGGCATGTTGTTGATGGAGCGGGGACGACTCGATGAGGCCGAGGCCCGTTTTGTCCGCGCGCTTCAGGTTGATCCTCGTAACGCAGAGGCAAATTTCAGAATTGGCCATGCGCATCTTCTCAGAAACAATCTCGAAAAAGCATTGGATTATATGCTGCAAGCCACAGGGTTTGAGCCGGAGAACACCTTATATGCAATGAATGTCGCACAGATTTATGAGCGAATGAACAATCTGGAAGAAGCAATCAAAGAGTACGAACGGATTATTAATGTGAGTAACGAAGAAAAAGTCAGAAAAACGGCAGAAAAGCGTATGACTCTGGCGAGTGGTAGATTGATGGCCCAGAAAGGTGAGGTAAACGCGGCGTTATTACTGTTCAATGGTTTGTTGTTGGAATACCCGGAAGATGTGAAGGTTCTTCAGAACATTGCCTTGGCCTACCTGAACTTGAAACGCACAGAAGAGGCGGAACAAATTCTGAAAAAACTGGAAAGAATTACCCCCAACGACGTTCAACTGCAAATGCAGCTGGCAAATCTCTATGAAGGGGAAGGGAAAATCGATCGTGCCGTTGTACATTTGCAAAAATTTATTAATGTTCAGAAGCGAGGTCCACAGGTAAAGTCTACGATGTTGAGGATGACAATGTTGGAAGGCGATATAGCGATGAACAAGGAAGATTGGGATGGGGCAGTCAAAATATTTTCCAGGGCAATCAATCTGGATTCACGGTTTGTGAAGGCCTACTTTACGAGAGGAAGCGCTTACGCGCTAGCAGGTAAAAAAAAGGAAGCTTTAAAAGATTTTGATGTTGTATTGAAGTTAGACCCGGACAATTTGAATGTCAGAATAAATATTTCAAACATCTATATTGAGCAAAAAGAGTTTGATAAAGCCAAGGTGCTACTTGACTACGTAATTAGTAATGACAGATCAGGATATTTCGAGAAGAGCGCAAAGGCCCGATTAAACTATATGCATACCGTTGTCGCGGATGAGGCACTGAAGGCTGGAAACGTAGAAGAAAGTTTTAAGGAATATGAGAAGGCGTTGGAATTCTATTCCGGAAATGTGAAGGCCAATTTTAATCGTGGATTGATCCTGGTAAATCAAGGTAAATTAGAAGAAGCAGAGAAAGAGTTTCTCTCTGTGATAGAAGCAATGCCGGAAAGTACAGGCGCACGAATAAATTTGGCAAACATCTACTCGTCTATGAGCCGTTTCAGCGAAGAAGTAGAACAATACCGAGCGGTTGTAAAGCTAGATAAAAATAGTAAAGACGGGAAGCAGGCCTCAGATAGATTACCTCTCGCTGAAGGGCGTGCCCTTATGGCCGATGGAAAAATCGCTGAGGCAGAAGCCATGTTTTTAGAGATTGTAAAGCAAACCAGATTTGATGTTAGGGCGTTTTTCTTTTTGGGGAATATTAGTTCTAGGCGTGGGGATTTGCGAAAGGCTGCGGAGTACTATCAAAAGCTACTGAACTTTATGCCGGGAAATCACAATGTTCGAATGGCATTGGCAGAAGTGTATGAGTTACTTGGTTTTGAGGAACTCGCAGCCAATGAATATAGGGGCGTATTGTTTACGAGCCGAAACGCGTCACTTGCAGAAAGTGCAAAACTTAGGTTGGAAAATGTAGAATCAAAGCTAAGTGGTTTTACGCGGACTATGTCATACCAGATGGTCTACATTGATAACTATAACCAGAATGATGAGGAGCCTCTTGAGGAATACAGTTCCAGCTTATCGTTTAATGTGGGATTTGTGCACAAGTTCGCGCAAGAGTTTACAATGGGTTTGCGGGCTGTTCCAAGCTATTCAAACTTGCACAATTCAGGCGCCGATTTTCTGTCATTGAATCTTAATGGAGATTTACGCATCGGTAATACGCAGCGAGATTGGTTTTTCTCATTAG
>JAOUPJ010000198.1 GCA_029879945.1 Gammaproteobacteria bacterium | reverse complement strand
ATAGAGCGCGGTTCAAAACACTAGTATGGCCCGCATCTACATCAGTATCGGCAGCAATATTGATCGCGAACGTCATATTCGGTCCGGAATTGAGGCCTTGAATCGACATTTTCGAAACCTGCGACTATCACCTGTTTATGAGAACCCGGCGGTTGGCTTTGAGGGAGAACCCTTTCTTAACCTGGCAGCGCAGGCCGATTCGGATATGTCTGCCCTGGAAGTGCAGACCTGCCTGAACCGGATTGAGGAACAGAATGGGCGAACGCGCCAGGAAGCCAAGTTCTCTCCACGCACACTGGACCTGGACCTCCTGCTCTATGATGATCAGGTCATAGAAGAGGGCAAGCTGCGCCTGCCACGAAAAGATATCGAGAAATATGCCTTTGTTTTGCGCCCACTGCTGGATCTGCAGGAAGATCTCGTCAATCCAGTGAATGGACTAGCCTATAGCCAGATCTGGGAAACGATGGGAAACCAGGAAGGCTCGCTGCGTCGGGTAGAGCTGGAACTGGGCCAGAAGGCTACAGTCTAGACCAGGCTATAATCTGCGGGTGATGATCCGACCAGGCCTCCCAGGCCGATCTGGCCCAGGCCTTGGTGGCCTCCACATGCCCTTCTACTGTTGTCTCTTTGACAATATCAGCCGCTGTAATCTCACCCATGCTTTCAGGTGGCGACAACCAGATATATTGGGACTTGTGCTGCGTGATTTTGAGCATGGCCTCATTGGCCTTTTCTGCCGGCACGCCCTGCTCCAGACACAGATACAATCGAATCAGATGGACGCCTACCGAGTGTATACTTTGCTTGTCCTGTTTTCCGGGGTGTTGGACGGCATAGGCATCCACCCCTAATCGGTGTATCTGAAAGTACTCGGTACTGGAATATTCTTTTGCCAGGATTTCCCCGTAGGTCGCCCAGCATCCGGGGGATGAGAGCATGTATCGGTGCGTTGGACCGTCTATGTCCGGGTATTCCCCCTTACAGCTGAAACAATGCGATGTGCTGCTCATGTCATTTAATTAGACAAGGTACGTCCACCATCCACAGCCAGGACTTGTCCCGTCGTGTATTGTGCATCTCTCACCAGATACACCACTGCCTTGGCGATGTCTTCCGGTGAGCCCGTACGCTTCAGGGCAGTCCTCTCCAGGACCAGCTCCTTGGCCTCTTGCTCCATCCCCTCCGGCCACAGGATCGCGCCGGGTGCCACGGCATTGACCCGCACCTCCGGTGCCAACTCCCGAGCCAGTGACTTGGTAAGCATGACCAGACCGGCCTTAGCGATCGAATAAATGGGATAACCCTTCAAGGGTCGATCGGCGTGAATGTCTACGATATTGATGACCACCCCTTTGTTCTTTGCCAGTTCAGGCGCAGCAGACTGAGTGAGAAAGAAAGGCGCCACCAGATTGCTGGCCATCAGATCCTGCCATTGCTCCAGGGTGGCCTGGCCCATAGGTGTGGGATAAAAACTGGAGGCATTGTTCACCAGCACGTCCAGACGCCCCCAGGCCGCGCGGGCCTGCTCAATCAACTGGGGCAAGGCATCGGTTTCGTCCAGAGCGGCCTGCACCAGCGATACTGAGTCTGCGCGCCGCGCTTCCAATTCCGCCTTCAGTGATTCTGCCGCCTCGGCAGAATGGCGATAGTGGATGACTACATTCATTTCCAGGGCGTGAAAATGACGGGCGATCTCCGCCCCCACGCGATGGGCGGCCCCTGTTATCAGGGCGACTTTTTTTGAAAGGCTATCTGTACTATGCTCCACGGTCCTAATCCTTTGTGAACTGAGAACATAGCACAGAATTCCTATGAAAACGCCTCTAGCACTCCCCGAAGCGACCCCAAAAGAGCAGGAAAACAGCGCCAAGCTATTGGCTAAACTACGCCAGGAGTACCCGCAGGGGATTTTGAGCTTTGCCGAGTTCATGGCCAATGCCTTGTACACAGCAGAGCTGGGGTATTACTCGGGGCGAAAAGACATATTCGGTGAATCAGGGGATTTTGTAACCGCGCCGGAATTGACCGACATCTTTTCCAAGACCCTGGCAAACCCGATCGCAGAAGTCTTATCCCATCTGGACCAGGCATCGGTAGCAGAATTTGGCGGCGGCTCTGGAACCATGGCTGCCGATATCCTCTTGACATTGGAAAAGCATGAACAGATCCCGCAAAACTATTTCATAATCGAGATCAGCGCTATTTTACGCAAACGACAAGCCGAGACCATCGGGGAACGCGCTCCGCATTTGCTGGAAAGGGTGGTATGGGTTGAAGAACTGCCGAAAAACTTTATCGGCGTTGTCGTTGGCAATGAGATTCTGGATGCTTTACCGGTCTTTCGTCTGTTAAAAGACGAGGAACTGCTGGAACTCGTCGTTTCGATTGAAACAGACACACCGCAGTGGAAGACTCGCCCGGTGATGGAAGGCGAGCTAAATAATTTCATTCAGGAGCACTATCAGGAACTCGTCCCTCAGCTGCCAAAGGGCTATCACTTCGAGGTCTGTTTATCACTGAAAAACTGGATGAGGGCACTGGCGCGTCAGATGAAGCAAGGAGTGGTTTTGCTTGTTGATTACGGTTATCCCAGACAGGAACTCTTTAGACCCGACAGACACATGGGCACCCTGGCTTGCCACTACCGACATCGCACGCATGATGATGCACTTTGGCTCCCGGGACAGCAGGACATCACGGCCCATGTGGATTTTACGCTAGTGGCCGAATTGGCGGTGGAAAATGATCTGGATGTGTTGGGCTTTGCCCATCAGGCGGGCTTTCTCCTGGGCGCAGGAATCGAGCAATACATCGCACAAGACACTATCGATCCGGCTGAACTAAATGAAATTTCAAACGCCAAAAAACTACTCATGCCTAGCGATATGGGCGAGAGTTTCAAGGTGATCGCATTGGGAAAAGAGTTTGAAGAAGGCTTATCTGCCTTTACACACTTTGATCAGCGCATGCGTCTATAGTAATTGTGAACGCACCGTCGTAATTACATTGGCAGTGGTCGGGCGAACCTTGCGCCATAAAAAGAAGGCTTCGGCAGCCTGTTCGACCAACATACCCAACCCGTCACTCACGGCTTGCGCACCTCCGTCCATGGCCCAACGCATGAAGGTGGTGGGCTTGCTCCCATACATCATGTCATAGCAAAAACTATCCACCACACAGGCGGTGCTCACTTCGGGTAACTCACCGGAAAGACTTGCTGCTGTACCATTGATCACGATATCAAAGGGCTGCTTGAGTAGCGGATCGGCCAAGCCTATCCCTCGAACATCACCCAGCCGGGAAAAATGATCTGCCAATTCCATCGCCTTGGATTCGGTTCGATTGGCCACTACAATGCGTTCCGGCTCCTGCATCAACATGGGCTCCAATACACCACGCACTGCTCCCCCGGCCCCTAAAATCAGAATGCGCTTTGCGCGTAGGGAAACGCCCAAGTTGTCTTGAATATCTCGAACAAGCCCCACGCCATCTGTATTGTCACCCCAGTACTCACCTGCATCGGTTAACCCCAAGGTGTTAACTGCGCCTGCATTTTGGGCGCGCAAACTAAGTTGTGCGCAAATACTCCATGCTTCACGCTTGAAAGGGACAGTAATATTGAGTCCGCTTCCCCCTTCTGCGAAAAACTTGTCCACCGCCTGCACAAACCCGCCAATACTTACCTGTAAGGAAGTATAAGACATGGCCTGAGAAGTTTGCTGTGCAAAAAGATGATGAATGAGCGGGGATTTACTGTGGCTGACGGGATTGCCCATCACCGCATACAAGTCCATAAACAGCCTTAGGATTAATATGTAATAGTGGGTTTAATTTGCCACTCTAATTCACGGCTGTCCAGTACTATACACTATTGTTTACACACTACCAGTAACTGGAACGACGTCTCCAGCGTATGCGCGGAATGATTAGGCCTATCGCAAGACCCAACACCACTACACCCGCCCCAGCCATAAACCAACCACGATTCGCTTCCTGACTGACTTCGCCAATCTCACTCTTGAGTAAATCGTTTTCTGAGGTAAGTTTCTCGTTTTGTGTAATCAATTCCTGGTTGAGCTGTTCCAGCTCCAGGGGTTTGGCGGCCACTTTACTCAGTCGCTCCAGATCTTTGGAAGCCTTGGAACTCTGACGTTCTAATTGATTTTTTGTCTTACTCATATCTCCCAGCTCGTCCTTTATTTGGGCTAGCTGAGACTTAAGCTCAGTGTTTGCGGCCTGAACACGGTCAAATTTTTGTTGTAAATCTGCCAAGGCCATCGAAGCAGGCGGGCTTTGCGAGGTATATTTTGTTCTGACCCAGCCCTCTGTGCCATCGGGTAATTTAATATGCAGTTGGTCATCCTGCTCCTCAAGCACTTCAAACACATCGCCCGTACGCAAGGTTTTGATCGACTGGGCTTCGGCGTCGGGTCCGTCCCGCATAGAGATTAGTAGCTGATCCAAAACATAGCGTGTGTCCGCCATGGTGACAGAACTGGCAAGCAGTAAAAAGAGTAAGCATATATATTTCATTCGCCTAGAGTCCTTTCATAAGCATGGCGATTCATCTTCGTGTCTCGGTAGACGCATTTTGACAACAATGCGAATTAGATACCAGTGAGCCAATACTCACTATACAGTAAGGCTCAGCCCATTCCAGACAGGTGCTCATTCTTGAGATTGACGTAATGCTGCGCCGAATACTCTAAATAGGCCATTTCTTTGTCGGTAAGTGGTCGCACCTTTCTCACCGGGCTTCCCATCCACAGATAACCAGTCTCCACCACTTTCCCTGGTGGAACCAGACTCCCGGCAGCGACCATAGACCCATCCTGCATCCGGGCACCGTCCAATACCGTCGCCCCCATCCCCACTAAACATCGGTTACCCACTGTGCAAGCATGCAATACCACGCCATGCCCTACGGTGACCTCGTCCCCTATAATCAGAGGATATCCGCCTGGATTGAAATCATTGTCTGCGGTTACGTGCAAGATCGAGCCATCCTGAATATTGGTCCGGGCACCGATTTCGATGCGATGCACATCGCCCCGCACGGCTGTCATAGGCCAGATAGAGCTATCCTTTCCTATTGTGACCTGCCCCAACACCAAGGCCATTTCGTCCACATAGCTCGTCTCATCGACTTTTGGTACATGGTGCAAAAACTTTCTGATTGCCATTCATCCTCTCCGCTTAACGCATGGTCACTAGCTCTTCAGCACTAGTGGGGTGGATTGCGATTGTATCATCAAGATCTCGCTTTCTGGCGCCCATTCGTACCGCCACCGCAAAACCTTGTAACATTTCATCTACCGAGTCACCAATCATATGACAACCCACGAGCTTTTCTTCCTCCCCCACGGTAACCAGCTTCATGCGCGTCTGGTGCTGCCGTTGAGTAAAGGAGTGGGCCATAGGGGTAAAACTCGATGTATAGACCTTAACACGATCTGCATATTGCTGACGTGCGGCCTCTTCACTCAGGCCCACCGTGCCGATGGGTGGATGCGTAAACACCACCGTGGGGATACAACTATAGTCCACTTTTCTATCTGATTGACCATTAAATAATCTATCTGCCAAACGGCGACCGGCAGCAATAGCGACTGGCGTCAACGCGGCCTTGCCTGTGATGTCTCCCAGCGCATACACGCCCTGCACATTGGTGTTCTCATATTCATCACTGGGAATTTCACCATTCTCCAGATACTTTATATCGGTAGCGTGTAGATTTAGATTGTCTGTGACGGGCTCGCGTCCGGCTGCCCAGATCACGGTATCAAAGGTATCGCTGGTGGCCCCCTTTGCCTCAATCAGAACCAACTCTCCGTCTTCCTTCTTTTTGATTTCGGCGAGGGAGCAATTGGAAAGAAACTTGATTCCTTCCGCAGACATCACCTCATACAGCGAAGCGCTGAGCATGGAATCAAATCGCGCCAGTAAACGATCACGCCTAAGCACTAAGGTTACATCACTTCCCAGGCTCTTTAACACACCCGCCAATTCCACGGCGATATACCCTGCACCAATGATTGCCACTTTTTTCGGCTGCTCTTTCAATAGGAAAAAATCATCGGATGTAATGCCATACTCGGCACCGGGTATATCTGGGACCACCGGCCTGCCACCCGTCGAAATCACCACATGATCGGCTGTGTAAGTTTCGCCGGCCACTTCCAGTTCTTTATTGGAAACAAACTTTCCCCAGCCCGTAATTACATCTATTTTTTTTTCCGCCAGATAAGCCGTATACCAAGAGTTCACGTTGTGAACATAAGTGTCTCGGGCCTTTATCAAGGTTCGCCAATCAAATCCATTGCGCTCTATCGTAAAGCCATAGGCAGGGGCATCGTCGAGTGCGTGTGCGATGTGGGCACCATTCCACATTATTTTCTTGGGAACACAACCACGATTTACGCAAGTTCCACCCAGCGCATCCCCTTCGATGATCGCGCAACGTTTACCGTACTCGGCCGCTCGTTCGGCGACCGAAAGTCCCCCACTTCCAGCCCCGATAGCGATTAGCTCATAGTGTTTTGTCATTATTTCCCTTTTACAGTGGGGTTTATGTCCGAGTTTGGTCGAACAAATCGACTCATGGTAGAGTATGAACGAATCTACGATCATACTGACCAGAGACGCCATGAACAACAATCCCTTACTTGAATATAAAGGCTTGCCCCCGTTTTCCCGCATTTCGGCTGAACACGCCGTTCCCGCCGTCGAAAAGATACTGAGTGAATCCAGGGCGCAAATCAAACAATTACTGGAACAGAATACAGTGTTTACCTGGGAAAACCTGGTTCAGCCACTGGAAGAAATGGATGAGCGCCTGGGCAGAGCCTGGTCACCAGTGAGTCATATGAATTCGGTGGTCAACTCCGATGAATTGAGAAACGCCTATAACACCTGCCTGCCCATGCTGAGTGAGTACAGC
>JAOUPJ010000314.1 GCA_029879945.1 Gammaproteobacteria bacterium | reverse complement strand
GAGTTGGGCCAAAACGAGGCCCTTTATCAGGCCTACAAATCAATTCGTGATGGAGACGAATACGGTAAACTGGATACCGCGCAAAAAAAGATTATCGATAACGCCCTACGCGATTTTCGTCTTTCAGGTGTAGAGCTGAATGAAGCAGACAAGCAACGATACAAGTCCATCATGCAAGAACTCTCTGGACTCCATGCCAAGTTTGAGGAAAACCTGTTAGATGCCACACACGGGTGGCACAAGCAGATCGAAGACGAATCTCTGCTCTCTGGCCTACCCCAATCCGCCAAAGATCTGGCGGAGCAAACGGCGAAACAAATGGATAAGGACGGCTGGCTGTTTACACTGGAATTCCCTTCCTACTTTCCGATCATTACATACGCCGATAACCGCCAATTACGCGAAGAAATGTATACCGCCTACGTCACACGGGCCTCGGATGAAGGCCCCAATGCGGGGCGCTGGGATAACACCAAGCTGATGGAACAGATCCTGGCCCTGCGGTATGAGGCAGCCAATCTCCTGGGCTTTCCCAACTACGCTGCCCGCTCCCTGGCAACAAAAATGGCGACTCGCACAGATCAAGTCGTATTATTTTTGGAAGATCTGGCAAAAAAATCACTCCCCATGGCCCACAAAGAGCTGAAGGCCATCAAAGACTTTGCGTCTACGCAGGCTGATGTCGAGGCGTTGGAGGCCTGGGACATCCCTTATTACTCTGAAAAACTGCGTCAGCACCAGTTCAATATCAGCCAGGAAGAGTTGAAACCCTATTTCCCTGAGCAAAAAGTGCTGGAAGGCATGTTCTGGGTGGTCAACGAGCTGTATGGTTTTACCATCGAAGAGGCACGCGGCATTGATACCTGGCATAAAGATGTACGCTTCTTCCAGATTAAAAATGAACAAGACGAGATCCGTGGTCAATTCTATCTAGACCTTTACGCCCGACCTAAAAAGCGTGGCGGCGCCTGGATGGATGACTGCCAGGTTCGGATGCGCAAGGGGGATGAGCTGCAAGTCCCTACGGCTTTCCTCACTTGCAACTTTTCACCACCCATCGGCGACAAACCCGCCTTATTTACTCACGATGAAGTCGAAACTTTGTTTCATGAGTTTGGTCACGGTTTGCATCATATGTTGACCATGGTGGACTACCCCAGTGTAGGTGGAATTGCTGGGGTACCTTGGGATGCGGTGGAGCTGCCCAGTCAATTTATGGAAAACTGGACCTGGCAAAAGGCGGCGCTAGACCAGATCTCCGGTCATTTTGAAACGGGTGAAAAAATTCCGGATGCGCTATTCGGCCGTATGACAGCCGCGAAAAACTTTCAATCTGGCATGCAAATGGTCAGGCAACTGGAATTTTCGCTGTTTGATTTTCGCCTGCACCTGGAATACAAGCCCGGTTTTGAAAATCAGATCTACACACTGCTGGATGAAGTTCGCAATCAGGTTGCGGTTCTGAAACCGCCCTCTTTCAATCGTTTCCCCCACAGTTTTTCCCACATCTTCGCGGGTGGCTATGCAGCCGGTTATTACAGCTACAAATGGGCGGAAGTACTTTCAGCCGATGCCTTTTCCAAATTTGAAGAGAATGGCGTCTTTGATCGCGAGACAGGGCTGGCCTTTCTAAACACCATTTTGTCTCAAGGCGGCTCCAAGGAGCCCATGGAGCTGTTCGTGGAGTTCAGGGGGCGCGAACCTCAAATCGATGCTTTGCTGCGTCACAGTGGCATTGTTTCTGAGGCCAATTGATTCGGTGTTTAAGATTGCCTCCTGGAATGTAAACTCGCTGCGGGTCCGTCTGCCCCATGTGTTGCAGTGGCTTGAGTCAGAACAGCCCGACGTACTGGGTCTGCAAGAACTCAAAATGACCGACGAACAATTTCCCCTGACCGAAATCAATGAGGCCGGGTATGAAGCGGTGTTCACCGGGCAGAAGACCTATAACGGCGTGGCAATTCTAAGCAAAAAGGCCGGGGAAGATGTGCTTCGCGATATGCCCGGCCTGGAGGACGAACAGCGTCGTTATATTGCCACCACCATTAATGGCGTGCGGGTTATTAATCTTTACGTTCCCAACGGCCAGGAAGTGGGTAGCGATAAATATGACTACAAACTGAACTGGCTGGACACACTGAGCACGTCTTTAAAAAGCGATCTGGGTCAATATGACAAGATCGTCGTAATGGGAGACTTCAATATCGCCCCCACTGATGAAGATGTGCACGACCCCGAATCCTGGAAAGACCGAATCCTGTGCAGCAAACCGGAGCGTGCTGCATTACAAAAACTCATGGACCTTGGTTTATCGGATAGTTTTCGCCTCTTTGAGCAGGAGCCCAAGCTCTTTAGCTGGTGGGACTATCGCGCAGCGGGCTTCAGGCGAAATCTGGGCCTCAGAATAGACCTGGTTTTGTGTAGCAACACCCTGAAGGCAGTATGCAGCCAGTCTTACGTAGACAAAGCACCGCGAAAGCTGGAACGCCCCTCAGATCACGCCCCCGCCGTCGCGCTGTTTAATTTGTAATATACGGTTTTTGCAGGTGAGGCGCACACAAGCTGCCTCAGGTAGTTTCTTCTTGCTTTCATAAACTTACCCCAATTTCTCCACTACGGCATGAATCTTGGTGATTCTGCTGTATTGTCCCATTCCCGACTGGGGAACTGACGTCTTATCGACGCGGTATTCACACTATGGAAAATTACCGAAGGGTCCTGATGAAAACCAGGTTCAAAGGTGTAGCGTTCTATCGCATCGGCCCGGCGGCTGCTTTCAAATTAAAAACAAATCAAACAACGAGCCGAGGCTTGCCGAAATGATTAGTTCACTGCTCAAGTCACGAAAAAAAACGCCCCAAACCGTTAACTTTCCTATGGGCCAGACACACCATGGCATCAACACCTCCCAGTTCATCCCCTTTAAAAAAATCATCAATAGCCTCAATGTAGGCCTATTATTTGAGAAGCCCAACGGAAAGGCCGGCTTTAGAAACGAATCCTTTTTGAATTTTTTCCCAATCACGCATAAACGTTTTAGTCGGCCGAAAGTAAACGAAATCTTTCAATGCATCAGTGCATTCTGCAAAAAACCAGTAACACCCTGTGAAGCGGGACACAAAAAAGAAGAAATTCATTTAAATGACGGACGTATTATTTCGCAGGCGGCTATAGTCGTTTCAAACAGGCGAGGAAAGCCAATCGGTGTGTTGCGCATTTTTGAAGACGTAACCCATGAAAGGCTCACCACCAATCAACTCTTTTACCTGGCTGAACACGATTTTCTCACCGGCCTCTATAATCGTCGCCATTTTCAGGACGAATTTAGTCGAACACTGGATAATTTTTCACAACGCAATGAGACTGGCGCATTACTGTTTTTTGATCTGGACGAGTTTAAATATGTAAACGACACATTTGGTCATCGGGCCGGAGACACCATGCTCATACGCGTCGCCAGTGAAATCAGCACTATGATAGACGAGAACAAGGTATTTGGCCGACTGGGCGGGGATGAATTTGCGATTCTAATACCCAACGCCAGCCAGGATGAGGCCACAGAGTTTGCCAACAGCATCATCAAGTGTATTTCCCACATCCCGTTTATCTGTGAGGGACAGTCTATTCGGATGACCACCAGTGTGGGCATTGCCATGTATCCCAAAGATGGCGTGGATCTGGAACAACTCATTTCTCACGCCGATGCCGCGCTCTATCAGGCGAAGGCTGCGGGTAAAAACTCCTGGCGTTCCTATAATGCCAGGCTGGACACCTCACGCGAGATGGTCAACTCCTTGGCCTGGAATGACCGTATTTCTTCTGCGTTGGAAGAAAACCGTCTCAAACTGCACTTCCAGGGTGTCTATCATACCCGCAGCGGACAATTGTCTCATGCGGAAGTATTGGTGCGAATGTATGACAAAGACACGCCTGGCAAATTCATCATGCCCGGGCAATTTATACCGATCGCAGAACGGACGGGGAAAATTCTTGATATCGATCGCTGGGTCATACGTGAAGCGATACACACCCTTGCTAAAAACTAT